>CAMNHF010000083.1 GCA_946538975.1 uncultured Clostridia bacterium
GTGCTCGCCCTCCAGGTACTTCTCCATCAGGTCGTCGTCCATCTCCACCGCCGCGTCCTGCCAGCCGGAGAGCAGCCAGGGCTCCGTGTCCAGACCGTAGGTGGAGGCGCACATCTCCAGCGAAAGCCGCAGCAGGCCCGCGCTCAGCGGCGGCCGCTCCATCCCGAAGGCGTCGCGCCGCCAGGGCTCCGCCAGCGGGGACACATCGCCCAGCACCCAGCCGGTCCTGCGGCCGGTGATTGGCTGCGGATCGGCCTGCATTTCCATTTCATCCATTGATTTCATCCTGATTTTCGCGCCCTCGGGTCAGTCCTGCCCCTCGTCTCCGCGCACATAATCCGCCGCGAGCAGCTGCTCCATCCGTACCGTCAGCCGCTGGGGCGGCCGCAGAATGTACAGGGAGACGCTGTCCGCGCACAGGGCCTCCACGACGGCCTTCACCTGCCGCAGCTGCCCCTCCGCCGTCATCAGCATCAGGCGGATGGGCCGGTTGTGGCTCAGGGAGTACCGCAGGAATCGTTCCATCTGCCGTCTTCCTCCTCCCGGCCTGTCAGCCCTCCGGCACGGCCCAGATGAGATAGCCGCCGCTGTCGTACACCCGGTCGAAGAGCCCGTCCAGCACCTCGGTGCTGATGCCGAAATTGTACCGCTCATAGGAGGATACATAGATATAGTCCACGCCGTACTTCTCCAGCACGTCCAGATGCGCCTGCGGATCGCTGTAGAAGCTGTCGATGTCCTGATGGGCCTCGGTTGTGTCGAAGCCGTGCCAGTACAGCCACAGGTCAGGCCCGCAGACCACCGTGCGCCCTGCGATGGAATCCACCGGGTTCAGATGCTGCTGGTAGCCGGTCAGGAACACGCTGTGCTCCTCCGTGTTCTCCTCGATGAAGGAGGCGCAGGCCACGGCGTGCCGATCGAAGGCCTGATAGTCGGAGACGCACTCCCGCCAGATGGTCAGCCCCGCCGACAGGAATACGGCCACCGCCGTGCCGCAGGCGATCACGGGCCGGGCCCGCAGCCCCTTCAGCCGCCGCCACAGCCCCGCCGACCAGTCCGCCACGATCATGCACGAGAGCAGCCAGGCGACGTAGAAGAGCTTGTTGTTGTCGTACTCGTTGGGCTGGAAGCGGATCAGCTCCGCCGCGAGGATGATCGCGAAGGCCCCCGCGAAGATGCGCCGGTGCCGCCGGTTTTTTTCCAGCAGGGCCAGCAGCAGCGCGATGAAGGGCAGGCCGATGTTTTTCACGTAGAACCACAGGTAGAGGTCGCGCAGGCCGCGCCCGCTGCGGTTGTTGACCCAGTTGAACTGGAACTGGAGGAAGTGGGAAGGCTGAATGCCGCGGGCCAGCAGCTCCCGGTCGGAGAGGAACAGCTGCTCGAACAGGCCCGCGATGCCGCGCCCGTTCAGCGACTGGGCGAAGGTGAAGCAGATCAGCTGCGGCAGGGCCAGGGCTACCGCCAGGACGCCGTAGCGCAGATAGCGCAGCAGCTGCCCCAGGCGATCCTCCGCGAAGATCATGTCGTAGACCAGAAGGCCGAGGGAGCACAGCCCCAGGGCGAGGAAGGAGTGCGTGTGAATCAGCGGCAGCGCGCCGCCCCACACGCCCAGCAGCAGCTCCGGCCGAAGCCCGCCGCGCTCCTCCTGCTTCCCGGGGGTGAAGGCGGTGAAGAGCAGATACAGGCAGGGGACCAGCATGCAGTAGCCGCCCAGCAGCGTGCGCTGGGGCACCAGCAGATCGCAGATCAGGTTGCTCCAGCGGAGGTTGTTCGGATCCGGCTGGTTTGTGGGCGTCGTGTAGTAGCCGGTGAGGATGTGCTCAATGCGGCCCAGGATGGTCAGCTGGCCGTCCTCATAGCCGCCCGCCAGGTCGAAATCATACAGGAAGCCCAGGCCGCCGTTGAGGAAGAACAGCAGCGCCGCCAGGGCGATCGTCTTCTTCCCGGCGGTCATTTCCCGCCCCAGGAGCATCACGCCGAAGTACAGCAGCGCCATCATCAGCACCGAGGGGAGGATCACCGCCGCCTGCAGCGAACAGCCGAGCAGCAGGAAGCTGGTCGACAGGGAGTCCGCCAGGAAGGGGTAGGAGAGCTGATGCCCCGGATAGAAGGGGTAGTCCGGCGGGAAGGCGGCGTTTCGCAGCCCGGTGATGAAGCTGAGATGCATCGGCAGGTCGCCGTAGGTGCTCTGCCCCACGTTCCAGTTGCCGCTTCCGTCCACGCGCATCACATGGGTGTACTGCAGCCAGATGGACAGGAGGATCAGCGGCACGCAGACCCACAGGCTCTGGCGCAGCTGGCGGGCTTCCTCCGCGTCCCAGCTGCGGACTTTGGTCTGTTCCCGTCCGAGCCAGCTGAGAAAGCACAGCGCGGCCAGCGGCGCGAGGGCCGCCAGATGGGCCGCAATGCTGAAGCGCAGCGCGAAGGCCATCAGGGCCGGCAGCCACATCATCAGCAGCAGGCCCAGGGAAAGCCCCAGCCAGATCCGGTTCAGGAAGGGATGCCGCGGCAGAAGACAGCGGATGATGAACACGCCCGCCGCCAGAAACACGGCCAGATACAGTACCGCCGCCATGCCGCTCGCCTCCTTCCGCCGGGTGGGTCTGCCATGGGAATGATTATATCATAACAAGCCGGAAAGGGCAACTTATTCCCTTATGGGAACAAATTGTTTTCCCTGCGCCGCGATCTCAGTCCGGGGCTTCCTCGGGTCTGCGCCACACAAGGCCGGGCACGCCGCTGAGCAGCAGCACCAGCAGCAGCATGATCAGCGCCCAGGCATAGATCTCGGCGTATTCGTTGAAATAGGCGGCAGTGTAGACCGCCTTGCCGAGGGAGTCGCGGGTCTGCACCAGGTATTCGGTGGAGACGACCATCTTGATGCCCATGCCGATGGCGCTGACATAGGCCTGCCGGAGATAGCCGCCCATCAGCGGCAGGTGCACGCGCAGCAGCACGGCGGGACGCAGCGCGGATTCCAGCCGCCACACGTCCATCAGCTCCCGGTCCAGGCGCAGGCAGCCCTCCGCGACGGCCTCGCTGATGATGGGCACCAGCATCAGGCTGGTGGCGGCCACCGGCACCCGGCTGTAGTGGGTCAGCACCATGATGATGACGACCAGCACGATCATCGGCAGGCTCCGCAGCACGATCATCGTGGGCCGCAGCAGGCCGCGCACGGTGCGGCTCATCCCCTCGGCCAGCCCCAGCGGCACGGCGATCAGCGTGGAGAGGCCCAGGGAGATCAGCAGGTGGCGCAGGGTGATCCACATCTTCAGCCAGGTGGCGCCGTCGCCCAGCAGACGCAAAAAGGCCCGCCCGATCTCCCCGATGTCCGGGAAGACCAGGCGATCCTGTTTCAGCCAGCCCGCTGCCTGGACAAAGGCGCACAGCAACACCACGCCCAGGCAGAATATGAAGGTCTCTCTGGCCTTATTTCTGTCCATAGTAGAAATCATCCGCGGGCACGTCGCCGCCGAACTGGCTCAGGTCGATCTGCGCGGTGGCTTCCACCTGCTCCTTCGCGTCGAGGGCACGGACAAAGCGGATGGCGCAGCCGGGGATGGCCTGGGCAGCCACCTTCACGTTCGGCAGAATCTCCAGCGCCACCGCCGCCTCGGCCACAGCGTTCACGTCGCTCGTGCACTTTTCGCAGGCTGCTTCCGCCTCCGCGAGGAAGGCCTCCACCGCCTCGGGCCGCTCGTTCAGCGTTTCGGCGCGCACGAACAGACCGGCCTGGGTGTAGCCCTCAATGCCGGCGGCTTCGGCGAGCAGCGCGTTCACGGAGATGCTCTGCACATGCTCATTCTTGATGCCGGCGGCGGTCAGCGCGGGCTCGGCGGTCAGCACGACGGCCTCCGGATCGCTCAGCAGCAGGGTCTGGGTGTTGGCGGCGCCGGCCAGGTATTCCACCTCCGCCGGGGTGATGCCGCTGCGCTCCAGGGCGTAGAGCGCCACGGAGGCGTTGATGGTGTTCTCGCCGAACAGGACGAGCTTGCCGTTCAGATCCTGCGCGGAGAAGCCTTCCTTCTGGGAGGCGAAATACAGGTTGCCCCAGGTGACCACGGCCGCCAGACGGTAGGTGGACTTGCCCGCCTTGAAGAGCTTCGCGCCGGCGTTGATCGGCGCGATGATGAAGTCAGCCTCGTTCTTCGCGAATTCCGCGGCGATGGTGTCGGCGGTCACGGCGGTGAAGGGCTCCGGGTTCGCGGCGGCCATCACGGCCAGGGCCACGCCCGGCGCGCCGTTGGGGTAGGTCACGGTCAGCGGGGCTTCCTCCGCCTGGGCCGCGGCGGCGCAGAGCAGCGCCATCATGAGCATGACGGCAAACAGTCGTTTCATTGCAGATGCCTCCTGTGTATTTGCGTATTGGGTTCCCTGTCCATCCTATACCCAAACGCGGATTTTGTCAAGGAATTATCAATTTTCCTGCTTCAGCGTGTCCTGCACATAGCCGGCGAGGATGTCGACAATCCGCGCGTTGCGGCCGCCGCCGGCCACGATCACGTCCGCGTAGGCGACATAGTTGCGGATGTACTGGTCGTACATGGGCTTGACGGTGGAGCGGTACTGCAGGGAAATGCCGTCGATGTCGCGGCCGCGTTCCTTGATGTCCCGCTCAATGCGGCGCAGCAGGCAGACGTCCGGCTCGACCTTCATGTACAGCTTCAGATACATCAGCTCCCGCAGGCGGGGATCATGGAAGCAGTGGATGCCCTCGAGGATCATGACGTCCCGGGGGAAGATCAGCTCCTCGCTGTCGGCCCGGCGGTGCTGGGTGTAGTCGTACTGCTTGCGGGTGACCGGCTCGCCGCGGAGCAGCTTCTGCACGTCCGCCAGCAGCAGGTCGTGGTCGAAGATGCCGGGCTCGTCATAATTCAGCAGGCAGCGCTGCGCAAAGGTCAGATCCGGGTGATCGAGATAGTAGGCGTCCTGCTGCAGCACAAAGCATTTCTCGCCCAGCCGCTCCTGCAGCGCCGCCGCGAGGGTGGACTTGCCGCTGCCGCTGGCTCCGCAGATTCCGATAAACAGCATCACAACCGCCTCCTTGCTGATGAAAGCATACTCTCCGCGGCCCCGGCTGTCAAGCGGGCGCCTTCCGTGCGCTGCAGAAACATGAGAAGACACATTGCCTTCGGACGCATTGCCGCGCCGCTCAGCCCAGCACATCCACCATGTGCCAGCCGCTGTCCCAGCGCGTCAGCGGGGCCGGGGCGCCGGGCATGATGCGGCCCGCGCGGGCGGCTCCGACGGAGTCGGCCGGCGTGGCGGTGCACATGGCGCAGGCCTCCGCCGGGGGAATGCCGAAGCGGTGGATCAGGTTCTCCAGGGCCTGGCGCATGGTCAGCACGGAGCCAGCCAGCGTGCCGTCCGCCAGCCGGGCTTCCCCGCCGCGCACGGTTACCGCCTGGCCGCCGAGGCTGTAGCGGCCCTCGGGCATGCCGGCGGCCTCCATCGCATCGGTGACGCACAGGCAGCGCTGCGGCCCCTTGCATCGGGCGATCAGGCGGACGATGTCCCCGTGCAGATGCACCCCGTCGGCGATCATCTCGCAGTAGATGCGCCCGTCGCTGAGGGCCGCGCCCGCCAGTCCGGGCCGGCGGTGGTGCAGGGGCGGCATCGCGTTGAACAGATGCGTCGCGTGGTCGGCGCCCCAGTCCGCGGCGCGATGGGCGGTTTCCGCGTCGGCGCTGCTGTGGCCCAGGGAGACATGAATTCCCATGGCGGCGGCGGTTCGGATCAGCTCCTCGGCCCCGGGCAGCTCCGGCGCGACGGTGATGAGACAGACGCCCTCGCCGCTGCCCCCGGTGAGCCGCCGCAGCAGCGCCGTGTCCGGCAGGGCGAAATGGCTGGCCTGCTGCGCGCCGGCCTTCTCCGGCTGCAGGAAGGGCGCCTCCATGTGCACCCCCAGCACCGCCGCCCCGTGGTGCTCCGGCTGGCGCATGACCTGCCGCGCGGCCTCAATCACCGCTGCGGTCTCCTCCGGCGGGGCGCTCATGGTGGTGGGGCAGAAGGCCGCGACGCCCTCCCGGTAGAGCAGGCGGCTCATCGCGCGGATGTCCTTCTCGCCGCGCATGGTGTCGTGGCCGCCGAAGCCGTGAATGTGCACATCCACAAAGCCCGGCAGCAGCCAGTCCCCGCGCAGGTCCACAACGCTTTCGTACAGGCCGGAGGCCAGATCGCAGCCGACCTCCCGCACAAAGCCGTTGTGCACCCGGACCTCCAGCCCTTCGGCAAAACCCTCGCCGGTGAAAACCCGTCCGCCGCGAATCAGCATGCAGCCTGCCTCCTGTCCGGAATCACGGCGCCGCCCTCGCGTCTTGCCAATCGCCGCGGCCCGTGATACAATAAGCGCAAGAGAAAAAACATGGACGCCGCCCGGCGGCCAGGGGGAGGGAATGCCGTGTACGCTGTGATCCGTCCGGCCCGGGAGGAGGAGCTGCCCCGGGTGCTGGAGATGAGCCACGCCTTCGTGGAGGAGGGCTGCTGCAACGGCATGGTGAAGGACACCCTCGCGGACCTTCGCGGGAAGCGCATCCTGCTGGCCCTGGCCGATGACGAGCCGGTAGGCTACGCCTACGGCCATGTCGCCGAGGACATTGGCCACGCCGGCGCTTGGTGCGACGACGACCGCTATTATGAGGTCGATGAGATCTACGTGAAGCCCGCCTGGCGCGATCAGGGCGCCGGCCAGCGGCTGTTCCTCGCCCTGCGCCGGGAGGCGATGGCCGCCGGCTGCGCCCAGCTCCATCTGAACGCCTGCGGCCGCGACTGGAAGCGCCTGCTCCGCTTCTACTGCGATCACCTGGGCCTCAGGATGTGGAGCGCGTCGCTGTATATGGAGCTTTGAGAAGGTGCGGGCTGGGGAGCCCGCTTTTTGCGTGCGCCTCTTACCACGCGGCGTCCCAGATCGGCAGCTCGCGGTGGTAGTGGGCGTCCTTCAGGTGCACATAGTTGACCGAGGAGATCACCCGGCTGCCGTCGGGCCAGCGGATTTCGCCGGTGCCGTCCGGATTCAGACCAAAGTCTGTCCAGGTCTCTCCTTCGCACGGGGTGCAGACGGAGAGTCGCTGCATCACGCGGCTGCCGAGGTAGAACTCGAACAGCCCCCGCGCCGGATCCACCGCCAGATGGCAGCCGGTGAAGCCGCTGAGCGCCAGCGCCTCCTCCGTCATCTGCTCCGGCACCTCGGAGAAATACTGGTCCGGGTGCTTCACATAGACCAGGCAGCCCAGGTACTGGCTGTGGCCGCCGCCGGGCAGGACGCGGCCGGTGCGGTTGATCGCCATCCAGCGCAGTGTGTCCCGCCGCAGCAGCTCGCCCCGGAGCAGCCCCTGGCACAGGCGGATCAGATCCCGCCGGGTGGAGAACAGGCCCGCGTGGCCCGCACAGTCTCCCTCCGTCTGCAGGATGGCGGCCTTGGGATCGTGGGGCGTGCCCGGCGGGGTATGGCGCAGGGTGTACACGCCGCGCTCGATGCGGTGCTCGCCGTCGCAGCTGACACAGCGGCCCCGATCCGCCTCCGCGACGCCGGCGGTGGTCTCGTTGAGGCCCAGCGGCCGGAGCACCCGCGCCCGCAGCGCGTCCATGAAGCCGGTATCGGCGGCGCCCTCAATCACATATTTCATCACCATGGCGTGCATGTCGCTGTAGGCCCGCGGCCCGTTGGGCACCGGCGCGGCGGCGAAAAGCATGGCGAGGGCCGCGCCGCGGTCCGGCTGGGCGTCGATCCGCTCCGGCGTGCGGATGCCGGTCCGATAGGTGAGGATATCCCCGACGGCCCAGGTCTGCACCAGGGGAAAGCGGTCCGTATAGCGGCCGACGGGCGCGTTCAGGTTCAGCTTGCCCTCCTCGCGCAGACGCATGGCCAGGCAGGCGGTGAAGAGCTTGGTCAGGCTGGCGATGTCGAAAATGCTGTCCGCGGCGACGGGGCGGCCCGACGGATCCATTGCGCCGCCCTCCGCGCACAATGCGCGCTCCGCGTTGCCGCAGGCGATGGACATGCAGCCGAGCGAGCGGCTCTCCCGGGTGAAGAAATCAATGGCAGACTGCAGCGGCATGGCTTCCTCCGAATGGCAGTGATATGGCTCGTCAATCACATGATAAGAGCGGGGCGGACGGCTGTCAAGCGGAACTTTTTCGCATTGTTCACAGAATGTTCAGCATGAGCACAGCTGCCTGTCAGAAGCGGCTGATAGCATGAGGCTGTCCCGGAGGAACCCCCGGGGCAGAAAGGGGAGAACCGATGCGAATGAAAAGAATTCATCCGGCGGTGCGCAATGTGCTCGCCGATCTTGTACTGGCCGGGCTGGTGCTCGTCGTCTTTGCGCTGTTTCATCACGTTCTGCCGCGGCAGCAGCAGGGAATCGGGATTCAGATCGAGAATCCTTATCGGAACAGCGGCTCCGCCATGCTGCTGGCCGACACCGCGGTGACCAGCGGCGTCCGGTACGGCAGCGAAAGCCTCAGCGCGAAGGGCGGCCGCCGGGAGCAGCAGCAGACGTCCTCCGGAAAGGGCGGCAGCGCCCTGGAGAGCGGCGAGGGCACGGAGACCGCCGCCGACGACACCGACCTGCAGGAGAAGTTCGCGGAAATGTACACGGACACGGTGGTGCGCACGGAGAACAGCTACACCAGCCCGAACGTGGCCGTCACCGTCAGCCGCGAGACCACGGACGACGGCCGGATCACCTATTACCTGGCGGACATCTACCTGCGGGACATCACCTGCTTCCGGACGGCCCTGGCCCGCGACACCTTCGGCAGCGGCTACCGCGACTCCATCGCCAACATGGCCGCGCTGACGGACGCGCTGGTGGCGGTCAACGGCGACTACTACGGCAACACCGGCGAGGGCGTGGTCATCCGCAACGGCGTGATCTACCGCGCGAACCGCACCGACTGTGACGTCTGCGTGCTGTATTACGACGGCTCCATGCGGGTGATGGCCGGCAGCGACTTCGACATGGAGCAGGCGATCGCGGACGGCGCGTGGCAGGCCTGGACCTTCGGGCCCTCCCTGCTGGACGGCGAAGGGAACGCGATCACCTCCTTCGACAGCACCCGCCGGATGACGGCCGCCAATCCCCGCACGGCGATCGGCTGCTGGGAGCCGGGCCACTACTGCATGGTGGTGGTGGACGGCCGGGGCGATTCCGCCGGCATCACGCTGCCGGAGCTGTCCGCGCTCTTTGCGGAGCTGGGCTGCACGGCGGCCTACAACCTGGACGGCGGCAATTCCTCGATCATGGTCTGGTCGGATGAGGTCATCAATTCCCCCTCCGGCGGCGGCCGCGAGTCCAGCGACGCGCTGATGATCGTCGATGCAGTGTAAAGGAGGCAGGAAGATGACGCGTTTCCGGAACCTGCTGACCCACGCCGTGGTGATCCTCTCGATCTGTTTCGCGGTGTTCCTGGCGCTGGATCAGTTCAACCCCATGATGAACTTTGTGGACAATGACATTTCCCGCTGGATGCTGGCCGCGCTGTGCCTGAGCGGCATTGCGCAGGGCGTCCTCGGCTGGGCGCTGCAGGCGCGGCCCCGTGAAAGTGAAAAATGAAAAGGAGTATGCAGTCATGAAGAATTGGATGAAGAAGCTCGCGGCGCTGCTGTGCGCCATGGCCCTGGCCTTCACCGCGGCGGCCCCGCTGGCCGTGGCAGAGGAGGAGATCGACGTAACCGAACTGTACAAGAAGCGCGATGTGGAAGCCGCCTGGGATGAGGACGAGGCCATCGCCGTGACGCTCTCCGGCAGCACCTTCGAAGCGCCCGCGGGGGCCGCGGTGACGGCGGAGGGGAATGTGCTGACCATCTCCGCCGAGGGCACCTACCTCCTCAGCGGCGAGTGGAACGGCCAGCTCCGCGTGGATGTGGACGATGAGGAGAAGGTCCGCCTGATTCTGAACGGCGTAACCGTGGTGAGCGAGTCCGGCCCGGCCCTCTGGGAGCTGTGCGCGGACAAGCTGATCCTCACCCTCGCGGAGGGCACGGTGAACACCTTCGCCGACAAGACCGCCGGCTCCCTGGAGGGCGACGAGATCGCCGCCGCCATCTGGGCGGAGGATGACCTCTCCATCAACGGCAGCGGCAGCCTGCAGGTGACCGGCACCGTGAAGCACGGCATCCTCAGCCGGGCCGACCTGATCATCGCCGGCGGCACCATCAGCGTCACCGCGGAGAAGGACGCCATCCGCGGCCGCAACTCCGTGCTGATCCTGGACGGCGACATCACGGCGGTGTCCGGCGGCGACGGCATCACCTCCACGCGCACGGCCAAGGAGGACAAGGGCTGGATCGTCATCGCGGGCGGCACCATTCGCCTGACGGCCGGCGGCGGCGCTTCTGAGGCCACGAGCGCGGTGCAGAGCGGCTGGAGCCGCGGCCGGGGCGACTGGGGACAGAGCACCACGGCCTCCGACGGCGTCTCCTCCAAGGGCATCAAGGCCGAGACCACCCTGCACATCATTGGCGGCGAGATCACCATCGACAGCCTGGACGACGCGCTGCACGCGGACAGCGTCAGCATCTCCGGCGGCAGCCTCGTGATGGCCACCGGCGACGACGGCATCCACGCCGACACCACGCTCGCCATCTCCGGCGGCACGCTCAGCATCACGCGAAGCTGCGAGGGGCTGGAGGGCCGCTACGTCACAATCTCCGGCGGCGACATCTCCGTCACGGCCTCCGACGACGGCGTCAACGCCACCGAGGGCGGCACCGACAACAGCGGCTGGGGCGGCATGTTCGCAGCGCAGGACTGCAGCGTCACGATCTCCGGCGGCAATCTGTACGTGAACGCGGAAGGCGACGGCCTGGACTCCAACGGCAGCGTCGCGGTCTCCGGCGGCTTCATCCGCGTGGAGGGCCCGACCAACAGCGGCAACGCGGCTATCGACTACAACGGCAGCTTTGAGGTGACCGGCGGCACGCTGATCACGACCGGCTCCTCCGGCATGATGCAGAATGTCTCCGCCAGCTCCGGCCAGGCGGCCCTGCTCGTCAGCTTTAACGGAACCGCCGGCGCGGGCAGCGAGGTCGTCGTCACGAAGCAGGACGGGAACCAGGTTGCCTCCTTCCAGGTCACCAAGCAGTTCCAGTCCCTGCTGATCACCTGCCCCGGGCTGCAGCAGGGCGATACCGTCACCGTCACGGTGAACGGCACCTCCGTCTACAGCGGCGCGCTGACCTCCACCGTCAACGGGAACGGCGGCGGCATGGGCGGCATGGGCGGCGGCCGCGGCGGCCACCAGGGCCCGGGCGGCAATCCCTGGGGCGAGCGGCAGGGCCCCGGAGGCCGCGGCCGCTGAGCTGAAGATCCTGAAATCAAAAGAGGCTTCCTTCCCCCGAGCATGGGGGAGGGAAGCCTTTCAGATGGGACGGAATCAGTCTTCCGCGCCGTAGATCAGGTTGTTCGTGGTGTCCGGGTTGAACAGGTGCATGACCTTCGCCGGGAAGGTGATCCACAGGCTGTTGCCGTCGGCGAGGCTGGCGCGCTGCTCGGCGCTCAGGTCCACAGTGGGCAGGCGGACGATGATGCGGTCGCCGCTGACGGTGTTCAGATGCAGGTGCAGCTCGCTGCCCATCATCTCGTTCACGCTGATCTCGCACCTCACCGCGTCCTGCCGGGGCGCGAAGAGCACCTGCGTGTGCTCCGGGCGCACGCCGAGGGTGATGTCCATGCTCTGCACGCCGCGCTGGCGCAGGGCTGCGCACTGGTCGGCGTTCAGCGGGATCGTGACGCCCTGCACGGTGACCGCGTAGTCGCCGCCCTCGCGCTCCAGGCGCGCCTGCAGGAAGTTCATCTGCGGGCTGCCGATGAAGCCGGCCACGAACAGGTTGGTCGGGGTGTCGAAGACCTCCTGCGGCGTGCCGACCTGCTGGATGTGGCCGTCCTTCATGATGACGATGCGGTCGCCCAGGGTCATGGCCTCGGTCTGGTCGTGGGTGACGTAGATGAAGGTGGTGTCGA
>CAMNHF010000084.1 GCA_946538975.1 uncultured Clostridia bacterium
ACGGCGCTTGAGCTGGCAGGGGGAGACTACGTATTCTTTCTCGACGCCGACGATGAACTCATGCCGGACATGCTGGCCAAAACCACCGCTCTGGGCGACGAAACCGGCGCCGACCTCGTGCTGATGGACGCGCAGTGCTTCGAGGACGGCACGGGCCGCCTGCTCGACAGGCATTACCTGTACACCTGGCAGCTGCCCGCCGGAGTCCACTGCGCCAGCCGCGAGGAGATCGGCGGGAAGGTGTTCAGCCTCTGCACGCCGGCCCCGTGGGTGCGGCTGTTCCGCCGCGCGCTGGTGGAGCGGTACGGCGTGCGCTTCATGAGCCTCAGCAACACGAACGACCTGTACTTCGTCCGCATGTGCGACACGCTGGCGGAGAAGATCGCCTGGACAGACGAGAAGCTGGTCCGCTACCGCACCGGCCACGCCAACACAACGGCCGCCGTCGCGAAGGATCCCGGCTGCCTCTTCGCCGCCCTGCGCCAGCTGCGGGAGAGCCTGATCGCCCTGGGCGAGTGGGCGCGCATGGAGCAGCCCTGGGTGACCCATGTGCTGCGCTCCACGGTGAATCAGCTGGACAATCCGGACCTGTCGGACGCCTCACTGCTGGCCACCTACAGGGAGCTGCGCCGCCTGTGTGACGACTGCCCGGAGCTGCTGGGCCACGAGGAGGGCTGGTACCGCAAGCCGGAGGACCTCCGCCGCGTGCGCAGCCTGCTGAACGTCGCCGGGCCCCTGCGGGAGAAGATGGAGAAGCAGCGGGCCGCCGCGGGCAGGGAAACCGTCGTGCAGCAGGCGCAGATCGCGTCCCCGCTGGTGTCCGTGCTGATTCCCGTGTACAACGTCCGGGACTTCCTGCCCGCCTGCCTGGACAGCGTGCTGGGGCAGAGCCTTCGGCAGATTGAGGCCGTGTGCATCGACGACGGCAGCACCGACGGCAGCGAGGCCATTCTTGCGGACTACGCGAAAAGGGATGACCGCGTCACCCTCCTGCGCGAGGAAAACAGCGGCCTGGGCACCGCCCGCAACGCCCTCATCCGCGCAGCCCGCGGCAAGTATTTTGTGCTGCTGGACAGCGACGACCTGCTGCGCCCGGACGCGCTGGAGATGCTCTTCGCGCGCGCGGAGGCCGACAGTCTGGATCAGCTGGTCTTCAACACGGAGGCCTTCACCGATCCGGAGGCCGGGGCGCACGCCGGGGCGGTCGACTACAACGCCTATTACCGCCGGACCGGCAGCTATGACGGCGTCATGACGGGTCCAAAACTGTTTGCCGCCATGCGCAGCCGTCACGAGTACCTGCACAGCGCCTGGCTGCACTTTGTCCGCCGGGCGTGGTACATGGGGCAGGGCATCGCCTTCCGCCCCGCCGTCCTGCACGAGGACATCGCGTGGGCCTTCACGGTGTCGCTGCGGGCCGTACGCGCCGGATACTGTCCGGAGAAGCTGCATCTGCGCCGCGTCCGCGATGCCTCCATTGTCACCGCCAGACCGGGCTTCCGCAATGTGTACGGCTATTTCATGGCCTGCATGGACATCGCCGCCGCCCTGCACGGCCTTCCTCTGCAGCCGGAGGAGTACCGCCTGGCGCTGGATGTGCTGCGCAGTATGGCAGAGCAGGCCCGGCTGATCTGGAAGGAACTGCCGCCGGAGGAGCAGGACGCGTGGCAGACCATGCCGGAGCGGGCCCTCATCCGGCAGCAGCTGATCGTTCCGCAGAACACAAAGGCCGCGCTGGAGGAGGCCCGCCGGCAGGTGCAGCAGCTGACCGCCGAGCAGGCCGGCCTCCGCGAGCGCGTGAAGGCCCTCGACACCGAGAAGGCCGAGCGCTGGCAGCAGCTTCAGCAGCTGGAAGCCGAGAAGGCAGACCGCTGGCAGCGGATTCAGCAGCTGGAAGCCGAGAAGGCCGAACTCCGGCAGCGGATTCAGCAGCTCGAAGCCGAGAAGACCGAGCGCTGGCAGAGGATTCAGCAGCTGGAGACTGAGAAGACCGAGCGCTGGCAGAAGATCCAGCAGCTGGAGACTGAGAAGACCGAGCGCTGGCAGAGGATCCAGCAGCTCTCCCGGGAGAAGGCCGACCTGCAGACGCGCGTCAAGGCCCTGACCGATGAGAAGGCCGAGCGCTGGCAGCGGATTCAGCGGCTCTCCCGGGAAAAGGCCGAACTCCAGGCCCGCGTCAAAGCCCTGACCGATGAGAAGGCGGAGCGCTGGCAGCAGCTCCAGCAGCTCTCCGGGGAGAAGACCGAGCTCACGCAGCGCGCCGAACAGCTCCTGGGCGAGAAGGCCGCACTGATCCGGCAGACCGAGGAGCTCGCCGGGGAAAAGGCCACGCTGACCCGGCAGACCGAGGAGCTCACCGCCGCCCATGAGGCAGATCAGCGCACCATTGAGGCCCTCCGCGCCGAGCTGGACGCGCTCCGCAGCCGCACCCGCCTGCAGGTGCTGCGCAGCGCCTTTGAAAAGAAGCCCTGAGAAACTTCATCAGCCGCCCCGCCCGGGCGGCTTTTTTCGTATTGAATTGAATTCGAAAAAAAGGCGGCCGCGAAATGCGTCGGCCGCCGAAGCACGGGTATGATCCATGTGAGAAAGGCTTACTTTCCGCCCAGCAGGGAATTGACCAGCCCGCCGAGGATGTCCTGCGCGGCGTCGCCGATCACGCTGCCGGTGGTGTTCAGGAGGCTGGACAGCTGGCTGTCGCACTCGCCCTTCAGCACCTTCATCGCGGCCTTCTTCTGGTCGCCGGTCGCGGCCCGGTAGGCATCCACCAGCTTGCGCTCGGTCGCGGTGACCTTCATGGTGCTGTTGGCGCCGGCCGGGGTGGCAGGCTTCTTGGCGGCAGGCTTCTTTTCGGCGGCTTTTTTGGCGGCCGTTGTCTTGCCCGTGCCGGTCTTGGCGGACGAGGCCGGCTTCGCTGCGCCTTCCTTCGCCGCGTCCAGCAGGCTCTTCTGGGTCACGCCGGTGATCTTCGCGATCTGCTTGAGCTGATCCTGCGTCAGGCTCTTCTCGCCGCGCTCCGCCTTGCTGATGTCCGCGGCGGACAGGCCGGCGATCCGCTTCGCCAGCTGCTCCTGGGTCAGGCCCTTCGCCGTGCGGGCCTCCTTGATGAGGGTTCCCACTTTGCTCGCCATGGTGTTGCCTCCTTTATGCAGTCCTTCTGTGCGGCTGTCCCGCTTTGTGCACAGTATACCACATTCTCCGCGATCCCGCGAGTCCCCTCCGCTGTTTTTTCTGCCGCGCCGTCCTTCCCCGGGCGGCTTGGCCCATAAGGAAAAAGAGACCGTACAGACTTTGGTCTCTTTTTGAATATCGGCAGCCGTTGATCCGCTCATTTCCGGCTGAATCCCGGGTCGAGCAGCACGCTCAGGCGGAACACGCCGTTCTCGGCCCGCATGGAGATCTCGCCGCCGTGCTTCTCCGCGAGGCGCTGGATGGAGCGGACGCCGAAGCCGTGGCCGCTGCCGCTCTTCGTCGTGGGCGGCAGGCCGTTTTCCATGCGAACCTCGCCGGCGCAGGTGTTCTCCACCTGCATCACGACGAGATTGCCGCGGCGGTTGCTCTTGAGCGTGATGAAGCGCCGCTCCGGATCCTCCACCTTCATCACGGCCTCCAGCGCGTTGTCCAGCGCGTTGCCGAACAGGGAGTAGATCTCTCGCTCCGACAGGAAGGAAAACAGACCGCCGTCTATCAAATACGAGAACTTCACCTTGCGGGAGAGGCAGAGGAAATTCTTCTCCGTCAGCACGATGTTCACGGTCTCATTGCCGCAGTCGATGACGGCGGAGTAAGCGTCGATGGAATCCTGCAGCTCATCCAGGTAGCGGGTGAAGCTCTCCTTGCCCACCTCAGAGCGGATCGCAGCGATCTGATGCTTCAGGTCGTGGCATTTCTCCTGCAGGGAGGCGATGCCGTCGCGGCTCATCTCATAATAGCGCATCTTGTTGCTGATGAAATCGTGCATGGAGCGGTTCTCATGGCGGAAGTCGTCCAGCATGGCCATCAGCAGCAGGGACGCGAAGTTGATGATGGAATACAGCAGCGAGCAGAAATAGTACAGGAACAGGGCGGAGGTGTTCGCGGTGAACACATGGCCGCAGAACTCCAGCATCATCTGGATCAGCACGAACACGCCCGCCAGCGTCACGATCAGGCGCAGCTCCGTATGCAGGGCCGCCGTGTGCACCTCATAATCGTAGATCGCCCAGCAGATCAGGCAGATCACGCAGTACACCACATAGGATACCATCGAGCCGAAGGGGCTGTGGGCACTCCAGGGAACGATCCCGTTCATCAACTCGAACAGGCTGCCGAAGGCCTTGAAGAAATTCCAGGAAATCTTGAAGATCGCCAGCGCCAGAATGGCCGTGTAGACCGCCTGCACCGGCGTGGCGCTGTAGCACCAGCGGTAGCACAGCAGGAACAGCAGGAACAGCGCCAGCACCTGCAGCGCGTAGCCCAGGCCCTCCAGGTAAACATTGCCCCGGAACACATCCTCCGCACAGTAGCGGATCAGCCAGTTGGCCGCCGCCATGAGGAGAAAGCTGGCCGCCGCGCGGAGCCAGAAACGCGGCTTCTGCCGCTCCGGCCGCAGCAGCATCATCAGGAAAAAGAAGACCACCGCCGCCGAAATGCGATGGTCCACCATGCCGATCCACGGCGCGTCTGTCATCATAGCTGATCCCCCAGAAAGCTGGAAAAGCGCTGCATCAGCTCCTTGCGGTGCGATTTGGACACCGAGATCCGCGTGTCGCCGATGTTCAAGCTGTCCGTGCCGATGTTGGAGACGTAGCGCAGGTTCACCACGAAGGAGCGGTTGCACAGCACGAAGCGGTTTCGGTCGAGCTTCTCGCTGACGTCGGACAGGCGGCCGCGCACGGAGTAATCGCCCTTCACCGTGTGATAGATCAGATTGTGGTCGAAGACCTCCACATAGGTGATGTCGTTGGTGGACAGGCTGACCACGCCGTCCGCCGTCTTGATGGAGAAGGCCATGCTGATATTGTCGTTCAGGCGGCGCAGGGCCTTGTCCAGCACATAGGCGATGGCGGTCCCCGTCGCCGGCTTCACGATGAAGTCCAGGGCGTCCACCTCGTAGCCCTTGATCGCGAACTGCGCCATGTTCGTCACGAAAATCAGGCAGGCCTCGCGGTTGATCTTCCGCATGAGGTGCGCCGCGTCCAGGCCGTCCAGCTTGTCCATCTGAATGTCCATGAAGACGATGTCGTGATGCTCCGTCGCACGGATGAAGTCCAGGCCGTCCCGGTAGATCCGCACCATGGCAGGAACGTTATGCTGCTGGAAATAATTCTCCACCAGTCCGCTCAGCTGCGAGGAGTCCCGCTCGTCATCGTCCACAATCGCCACCAGCAGCACGCAAACACCTCCCCGCGCTTCTCATCTTGCTTCAGTTTAGCATATGAAAACCGTTTTGGCAATAGTTTCAGAATTCCTGCATATATAAAAAGACCGTGCGCGGACTGAACCGCACACGGCCATCGGGATGCTTATTTTGCCTTCTTTTCCTTGAGGATGTCCAGGGCCAGCAGGGCCAGGGCGATGACGCTGAGGCCGAGCAGCGTCCACTGGGCGACGTTCAGCGCCGTCTGCCACCACGGGGTCAGCCGGACCACCTTGGTGTACTGGCTGATGCCGTCCATGCCGCGGGACTGCACCACGGTCTGCATGACCAGCTTGGCGGACTGGCGCATCGCCTGGGCGACGGCGGCGTTGGCCTTGGGCGCGCCGGGGGCGTAGTCCGCCAGCAGGGCGGCGTCCAGCTCGCCGTCGGGGATGTCGTTGCCGGCGACGATCTCATGCACGGGCACCATGTAGGAGGCGTCGTACATATCGGAGACCGCGAAGCCCTTCATGCCCGCCTCGCCGCGCAGCCAGCCCAGCAGCAGCTCGGAGTACGCGCCGCACCAGTTGGCGCCCAGGCGGTTGTAGCCGGTCATGACGCACTTGGCGTCCGCGTTCACGATCGGCAGCTCGAAGGCGCGCAGATAGTGCTCGCGCAGGGCCTGCTCGGTCATCCAGGTGCCGATGCCGGCGCGGTTGTTCTCCTGGTCATTGCAGACGAAGTGCTTGTTGTAGACGTACACGCCCCTGGACTGAATGCCGCGGGTCTCGGCGGTGTCGATGAGACCGGTCAGCATGCCGTCCTCGGAGTAATACTCGAACACGCGGCCCGCGTAGGGAGAGCGGTGGATGTTCAGGCCCGTGCCATAGAGGCCGGCATAGCCCGCCCACATCGCGTCCTCGCCGATCAGCTCGCCCACTTCCTCGACCAGCTTGTCGTTGAAGGTGGCGGCGATGATGCCGTTGCAGGGATAGCAGGTGCCCTTCATGTCCTTGTTCGGGTCGTTGTTCACGGTGGCGTAGCCGTTGGCGCCGATGGAATACTTCTGCGTCACGCCGGAGGGGCCGTTGTGGTCGATGGTGCCGGGCTTGCCCACACCGGGCACGCTCACGGTCTCGCGCAGGCCGGTCAGCGTGACGGCGCTCAGCTCGGCCCAGGTCAGCTGATCCATGAAGGTCTCCCACATGGGATCGTCCGCGGCGTATTCCCGCATGTTGATCAGCTGCAGGTCCGCATTCTTGCCCATGGTCGGGAACTCAACGCCCGTGGCGTCGGGCAGGTCCTTGTCGTCCAGCACGACGTCCGCGGCGATCTGCTCGGTCATGGTCAGCTGCACGGGGCCGGCGGTCACGGTGCCTTCCCAGTCGCTGCGGGAATACCAGGTGATGCTGTTGCTGCCCTTGCCCTCGTAGCGGTTCATGTCCACATCGGCGAAGAGGGACTTCACCTCGGCGCCGGTGCCGTAGGCCTTGGCGTAGGTGGTGCTGTCGAAGGCCTGCTCGAAGCCGTACACCAGGGAGGTGTCCGCCTCGCCGAAGCCCTTCTGGGCCAGAATCTGGTTCACGGCCTCGTGGGCGTTCTCCGCCGCGGTCAGATAGTGGGTGCCCTCGGCCAGGATGTAGGCGCCGGTGCCGAGCGCGTCGTAGGAGGTCAGGTAGTATTCCGGCACGGTGACAGTCACGGTCTCGCTCTCGCCGGGCTGCAGCACGGCGGTCTTGCCGTAGCCGACCAGCTCCACGGCCGGCTTCTCGATCTGGTTCTGCCGGTCATAGTCGGTGTAGGGCTTCTGGGCGTAGATCTGCACGGTCTTCTTACCCGCCGCGCTGCCGGTGTTGGTCACCTTCACCGCCACGGTGTAGGCCGCCTCCATGCCCTCGCCGCTGCGGGCGACCTGCATGTCGGTAAAGGAGAAGGTGGAGTAGCTCAGGCCGAAGCCGAAGGGGAAGGAGACCACCTTGTCGTAGTCAAAGCTGCCCGCCTTCGGGGTGCCCATCACCACGTCCTCGTAGCGGGTTTCGGCGTACTTGTAGCCCACATAGACGCCCTCCTGATACACCACATAGCGGGTGTAGGCGGAGGAGGCGAGGCCGAAGCCGTCCGCGCCGGCGTAATTGTAGGCGCCGAAGTTGTTCATCACCGGGTCGAGGTAGTTGTCCATCCACCAGGTGTCCGGCAGGGAGCCGGAGGGATTGACCGCGCCGGAGATCACATCGCCGACGGCGTACAGGCCGGTCTGGCCCACGGAACCCACCCACAGCGCCGCGTCCACGCCGTACTCCTCGTCGTAGAGGAAGTCCGTCGAGACGGGGTTCGCGCTGTTGATGATGACGGTGATGGAGCGGATCTTGCCGTCGTCCTTGTACTCCTTCAGACCCAGGAGCACCTTCCGCTCGTCCTCGTTGAGCTGCAGGTAGTCCAGGCGGCCGTTGTCCTCGCGCTCCATGGCGTCCTCTTTTTCGGCGGTGACGTCGTCGCCCTCGCCGCCCACGCGGCCGATGACATAGATCGCGTCCTTGCCGTTGCCGAGGGTGTCATCGGCGTTCTTACTGGACTTCTTCCAGTTCAGCTCGTTCATCGCGTGGGCGTCGCGCTTCTGCTCGTTCTCCACGTAGTAGTTGAGCAGCGGCTCGTCCACCACCTCGAAGCCGGCGCCCTTCATCACGTCCAGATAGTTGGGCGCGCCGTTGGCGTCCACCGCGCCGGAGCCGGTGCCGCCGTAGACGGGATCCATCACGGTCACGCCGACCAGGGACACCTTGCTGCCCGCGGCCAGCGGCAGCACGCCGCCCTCGTTCTTCAGCAGGACGATGCCCTCGCCCTCCACCTCGCGGACCTTCGCCTCGCCGGCGGCCTTCAGTTCCGCGATGGAATTGTACTTGCTGTCAAAATACCGCGAATAGCCCTCCTCCGTGCCCGCCGGGGCGGTGGAGACGGTCATGCTCGTCTTGGTGCCCAGCACCTGGTTGATCTGCCCCGCATTCTCCCCCGCGATGATGTTGCCCGTGAAAACCAGCGCAAAGAGCCCGGCGCAGATGTTCAGGAAGACCTTTTTCAGGGTTCTTTTCGTTGACGGTTTCAATGAAGCCGATCCCCTTTCATCACAATGCCGATGGAACGTACATGGTGTGCAACGCGGCGCGGCCATGCGGGGCCGGCGTCCATTTTCCACAGCGGCCGCCGATGGCACCCGGATGCTTCTCCCGGGCCGCGGATCGGCGCGCAGCTGTGTTTCCCATGGCTGTATTGTACATGAAAAGCGCCAAATGAGAAAGGCTTCTGTCGCGCTTTTCGCATCCTGCGGCGTAATCGGCGGGCAGAACAATTCACGACGCTTTTCTGTCGTGAACCCCATTTTCGGGTCAATCAGGGGGCCGGGAGGCGGCGCGGACGGCAAAAGCCTGCGTCAAACAGCCTTGCGCGCGCTCCCGCGCTGTGAGATAATAGCAGCAACAAGGGAACGGCGATTCCTGAATCCGGCAGCCGGAATGCGGTCTGCGCGGCCGGATATGCTTCAAGCCGATTTGCTTCCCGCTTGAATCAGAAAGGAGTCTTTCCATGCAAACAACGCTGACTACCCGCGGCAGGAGGGCCTTCGGATCCACGATGCTGCTGATCGCTGCGGCGGTGAGCCTGCTGGCCGGCGTCTTCTTCCTGGCGGTGCGCGGCACCTTCGGACTGGACAGCACCCACAACGGCGACTGCTACAACTTCCTCATTGTCGTGCTGCTGTGCGGCGGCGCGGCGGTGGCGGCCGTGATGTGGCTCACCCGCCACGAGGGCCTCGGCGCGGGCGTGCTGACCGGCGCTGTGATCGCCTCGGTGTGCATCTTCGTGCATGAGTGCTACTGGTACATCGTGGACGTTTTCGTCGGGATCGACGAAAAGCACGGCTTCGACCCGAAATTCATCATCTTCACTGTGCTGCTCGTGCTGGCGCTGATCGCGGCGGAGGTCGCGGTCTATGCCCGCAAGACGCGCAGCGAGAAGTGACACAAGGAGCGATACCAATGCGCCGATTCATCTCTCTGAACAGCAGCTGGCTCTTCACCGGGCCGGACAAGAAACAGGAGCGCGTCAGCGTGCCGCACACCTGGAACAGCGTCGACGGCCAGGACGGCGGCAACGACTACAAGCGCTGCACCTGCCGGTACGAGCGGCGCTTCCCCCGTCCCGACTTCGACCCGGAGACGGAGGAGGTCTGGATCGCCTTCCACGGCGTGAACGCCTCCGCGAAGGTGACGCTCAACGGCCAGAGCGTCTGCACCCATGACGGCGGCTACTCCACGTTCCGCGCCGAGATCACGGGCCTTGTGCAGGACGACAACGCGCTGGTCGTGGACGTGGACAACAGCGTCAACGACCGCGTCTATCCGCAGAAGGCCGACTTCACCTTCTACGGCGGCATCTACCGCGACGTGGAGCTGGTGATCGTCCATAAGCTGCACTTTGATCTGGGCTATTTCGGCGGCCCCGGCATCCAGGTCAGCGCGAAGCCCGAGGAGGGCTACAGCCGCGGCAGCGTCCACGTGAAGACCTGGCCCAAGGGCGATGGTCAGGTGACCGTCTCCCTTCGCGACGCCGACGGCCGGGAGGTCGCCCGCAGCGAGGGCGCCGATGTGCAGTTGACCATCGATTCGGTGCGGCTGTGGAACGGCCGGCAGGATCCGTATCTCTACACCGCCGTGGCCACACTCAGCGCCGACGGCGAGGCGAAGGACGAGATCTCCGTGCGCTTCGGCGTGCGCGACTTCCACTACCACCCGAAGACCGGCTTCTACCTCAACGGCAAGAGCTATCCCCTGCGCGGCGTATCCCGCCATCAGGACCGCAAGGGCATCGGCAACGCCCTCACCCGGGAGATGCACCGGGAGGATATGGATCTCATCTGCGAGATGGGCGCCAACACGATCCGCCTGGCCCACTATCAGCACGACCAGTACTTCTACGATCTGTGCGATGAGCGCGGCATGGTGGTCTGGGCCGAGATCCCCTACATTTCGGAGCATATGCCGAACGGCCGCGAGAACACCATCTCCCAGATGAAGGAGCTCATCATCCAGAATTTCTGCCATCCCTCCATTGTCTGCTGGGGCGTCTCCAACGAGATCACCATCTCCACCAAGGACAAGAAGGACATGCTGGACAATCACCACGTCCTCAATGACCTGTGCCATGAGATGGATCCCACCCGCTTCACCACCCTGGCCTGCTACGCGATGTGCGGCCCCTTCAACAAGGTCGCCCACATCACCGACGTGGTCAGCTGGAACCTCTACCTCGGTTGGTATGTGCCGGGCCTGTGGCTCAACGACGTTTGGATGCGCTTCTTCCACCTGGTGTATCCGGGCCGCTGCCTGGGCTATTCGGAATACGGCTGCGAGGGCATGCCGAACCTGCATTCCAGCCATCCCCGCCGCGGCGACCACTCCGAGGAATACCAGGCGAAGTACCACGAGTACATGCTGCGCTGCTTCGAGCGGAACCCCTACATGTGGGCGACCCATGTTTGGAATATGTTCGACTTCGCCGCCGACGCCCGCGATCAGGGCGGCGAGCCCGGCATGAACCACAAGGGCCTCATCACCTTCGACCGCAAGACGAAGAAGGACTCCTTCTACCTCTACAAGGCCTGGTGGTCCGACGATCCCTTCGTGCACATCTGCTCCCGCCGCTTTGTGGAACGCACGCAGAAGGTCATCACCGTGAAGGTCTACTCCAACCAGGGCGAGGTCACCCTCTACGTCAACGGCCAGAAGCGCGAGACGCAGTACGGAAAGCACATCTTCACCTTCCGCGTGCCGCTGCAGGGCAATACCCTCGTGCGCGTGGTGAGCGGCAGCGCCAGCGACGCCTGCGACTTCCGCCCCGTGGCGAAGGCGAACCCGAACTACCGCCTCAAGAAGGTCAAGAACCGGCAGAAGTCCAACTGGGTCTGACGCCGGGAGAAATAATTAGGGAGGTTGTCTGATATGGCTAAGGAAGCACCGGCCAGCAACGCTGCAGTTAACAGGGCCAAACAATGGCAGATCGCATTGTTCCCCTTCAACAATGCGGCAACCAATGTCTACTTTGCATTCTACACCTATTTCACCTATTACGCCATCATGTACCTCACCGGTTCCACTGCGGCTGCCCTTGGCACTGCTGTGGCTTCTGCGGCTCTGGTGCTGGGCGTCTCCACGTTCAACAGTCTCTTCGCGCCGTTGATGCGAATCTTTGACGGCATCACCGACCCCATCTGCGGCGGTCTGATGGATCGCACCCGTACCCGCTTCGGCAAGTTCCGCCCCTTCATGGTGGTTGGCAACGCGATGCTGGCGCTTTCGCTGCTGCTGATGATGGTATTCTTCCGGGGACTGCCTGACTCTGCCAGTGTGTGGCGCTGGGTGGTCTATATCTTCAGCTACATCGTTTACGTCATCGGCTATACAGCCCAGTGTGCCTGCACCAAGGCCGGACAGACCTGTCTGACCAACGATCCCAAGCAGCGCAGCCAGTTCGTGATCTGGAACATGATCGGCA
>CAMNHF010000085.1 GCA_946538975.1 uncultured Clostridia bacterium
TGTAGAGCACCGTCATCGCCGGATGCTTCTCGTGCACCCGGTGGCCGATGGCGTGCATCAGGGGCGTCTTCCCCAGCCCCCCCCCGCCGTAGAGGAACAGCGGATTGTAGACCTTCGCGGGCATCTCCGCGACGGCCACGGCGGCGGCCTGGGCAAAGCGGTTGCTGGAGCCGACGATGAATTTCTCAAATGTGTAATTCGGGTTCAGCTGCACGGTCCCGGAGACCGGCGGCCGCTCCGCCGGAGCAGGATCGCTCTCCAGCTCAGCCCGGGTGGCGAGGATCACCTTCATCGGCTGCCCTGCCGCCATCGAGACACATTTTTCCATCAGCGCGGTCTGCTGAATCACGGCGGCCTTCAGCTGCGGGATCCCGATGCAGAGCGTCAGCGTGCTGCCGTCGAGCCGCACGGGACTCAGATTGCCCGCGATCAGCCCGTCATACACGTAGGCCACCATCTCATTGGCGATCAGCCGGTCCGCGTCCCGCCACAGTTTTTCCATCTCCATAAGAGCCCTTCCCCCAGTTCCAAGGCGCAGAATCCCCTGTGGATAAATTGCCTGTGGATAAAGTATCTGTGCTGTCAGCTGGGAAATGATAACATGAAATGCTGCGAAATACAAGCCTTTTCCGCGAATTCAAAACACTTGTGCCTGTTGATAAGTCGCTATGCTATATCTTGTGGTCAGCCGATTTTGCCCCCGCGGCAGGAATCCGCGCGCCGATGTCGAATAAGTGAAAGGCTGAATGCGCAGACGGAAGGGAGGCGGTTGCATGCGGATCGCAGCGGAGGAAGTCGAAGCCCTGCTGAACGGGGCGATCGGCACGGAGCTGACGGCCCAGGCCGGGCTGACCGATGTCTGTGTCCGGCTGATGAACGCCTGGCAGCCGGTCATTTCGCCGCCGGAGGAGCTGGAAAAGCGGCTGAGCGACGGCATCCTGCACAGCCTGTACGCGATCACGGGGCCGAAGCTCACCTACCGTCCCACCGAGGGTCCCGCCTACCGCTTCACGGTGGCCTCGCTGGACGACGTGGCCGCCCAGCTGATGGCGCTGCCCCTCAGCCGGCTGCCGGTGAACAGCCAGAACGAGCAGCTGCTGCGGGCCTTCGCCTACTCGACGGACCGGGCCGCGATCTATGCGCTCTTCTTCCTGCACACCCGCTACCCGGAGCGGCAGCGCCCGGAGGAATACGCCATGCAGGCCCGCGTGCTGCGGGAGAACGGCTTCCTGCCGGAGACGTCCCAGCCCCTGTGATCTCACCCGCCCCATTGGAAAGGAAACCCATGAAGAACACGCTCATCAAAAAAACACTCTGCATCCTGCTGCTTTCCGCCCTGCTGACCGCTTCCGCGGGCGCGGAGACCGTCGTGACCTCCTTCTACCCGATCCAGCTGCTGGCCCTCAATCTGCTGCACGGCGCGGATGGCGTGGAGCTTGTGAACCTGGCCGCCCCCGGCACCGGCTGTCTGCATGATTATCAGCTCAGCACCGGCGACATGAAGGCCCTCGCCCGGGCGGACGTCTTCCTGATCAACGGCGCAGGCATGGAGAGCTATCTCGACCATGTGATGCAGAACCTGCCGGATCTGCCCATCGTCGACGCTTCCGCGGGCGTGGAGCTGCTGGAGGATGTGTCCGGCGAGATGGAATACAACGCGCACATCTGGCTGGACGCCGGCAATGCGATCCGGATGGCGGAGAATCTCTCGGCCGGCCTCATCGAGGCTCTTCCGGAACAGGCTGAGCTCATCGCCGCCAACCGCGACGCGCTGGCCGCCCGCCTCGCCGCGCTGGACACCGAGCTGCGCGAAGGCATCGCCGGTCTGCCCCGGCGCGACATCGTCACCTTCCACGAAGCCTTCCCCTACTTCGCCCGGGCCTACGGGCTGGAGGTGGCGGCGGTGGTCGTGCTGGAGCCGGGTGATTCCCTCTCCCCGCGGCAGCTGGCCGAGCTGGTGGACACCGTGACCCGCCTCGGCAATCCGCCGCTCTTCACCGAGCCGCAGTACGAGAGCCTCGCCGCGGAGACCATCGCGGCGGAGACCGGCGCGCCGATCTACGAGCTGGATCCCTGCGTCACCGGCCCTTCGGAGGACATCCCCCTGACCTATTATGAGGACGTCATGCGCCGCAACCTCCAGGTGCTGCAGGAGGCGCTGCAGTAACATTCTGAGCGCTGTGGCGCTCTTTTTTTGTATAGACCGGGCCGGAAGCGCTCCGGCACGACAAATTGCCCCTTGTTCTTTTGAGATCAGCTCCGTATCATGAAGCTGCCCCATGAGACTGCGCTGCTCCCCCGAAAAGGAGGCTCTCCCATGCTGAACAGCTTTCTGATTGCCCTCAACGCGGTACTCCCGCTGATGCTCTATCTGGCGCTGGGCTTCTTCCTGGTGCGGATGCATATCGTCCAGGAGGACTTCATGCAGGCGCTGAACCGCTTTACCTTCAGGGTGCTGTTCCCCTTCATGATGTTCAACAACGTCTACGCCGCTTCCCCGGAGGACCTGCCCTCTACGAAGATCATCGTCTTTTCGGTCGTGTCGCTGCTGGCGCTGGTGGGGCTGCTGATGTGGATTGTGCCGCGCATTGTGGCGGAGAATCCGCGCCGGGGCGTGATCGTTCAGGGCATCTTCCGCAGCAATTTCGTCATCTACGGCCTGCCGCTGGCCACCAGCGTGTACGGCGCGGCGTCCAGCTCGGAGACCGGCGTGATGGTGCTGATCATGGTGAGCATGTTCAACATCCTTTCCGTCGTGGTGCTGGAGATCTTCCGCGAGGGCGGCCGTGTGCATTTGAAGCCGCTGCTGCTCGGGCTGGCGAAGAACCCGCTGCTGCAGGGCAGCATGATGGGACTTCTCTTCTTCGCGCTGGGGCTCCGCCTGCCGCCTGTCATTGCCCAGCCCGTGGCCGCCCTGAGCGGCATGACCACGCCGCTGGCGCTGATCACGCTCGGCGCCGCCCTGCGCTTCAGCGAGATCCGGCAGAACCGCCGCACGCTCACCTGGGTGCTGATCATCCGCCTGCTGGTGCTGCCGCTGCTGATGCTGAGTCTGGCCCGGCTGCTGGGCATCCATGGCGTGGAGCTGTTCCTGGTGCTCATGATCTATGGCACTCCGGTGGCGACCGCCTCCTACCCCATGGCGCAGAACATGGGCGGTGACGGCCCGCTGGCCGGCCAGCTGGTGTTCATCAGCACGGTGATCTCGCTGGGGACCATCTTCTGCTTTATCTTCTTCCTGAACCAGCTGGGGCTGCTGGGCCTCTGATTCCTGCAGAACAAAAAGGCTTCTCTCCGGACAGCGTCTGCCCTCCGGAGGGAAGCCTTTTCTGCATCGTTTTTTTTGGGGGGGAAACACCCCGTTCATTCACATCGGCTTTTCAGTCTTCGCCCAGCAGCCCCCCGCGCAGGCCGCCCAGCAGCACCATGCAAAAGCCAGAAAGGCCGTCGGCGTCCTTCTCGGTGAAGCGGGCCGGCTTTGGGCTGTCGAGATCCAGCACGCCGTAGACCGCCCTGTCCACGATCAGCGGGATCACGATCTCGGAATTGGACGCGCCGTCGCAGGCAATGTGGCCCGGGAAGGCGTGCACGTCCTCCACCCGCTGCGCTGCCCGCGTGGCTGCCGCGGTGCCACAGACGCCCCGTCCGAAAGGAATGCGGACGCAGGCCGGCTTGCCCTGGAACGGGCCCAGCCAGAGCGTCTCGCCGCGGCTCAGGTAAAAGCCTGCCCAGTTCAGCTCCGGCAGGCCCTCCCACAGCAGGGCTGAGGCGTTGGCCAGCAGGGACAGCGGCGGCTGCGGCTCCTCCATCAGGGCACGCAGCTGATCCGTCAGCAGCGAATAGGTCGTGTTCATCGCGCGCCTCACATCACATACAGGTAGATCGACAGAAAGTGCAGCACCGTGCCGCCCAGGCAGAAGAAGTGGAAGATCGAGTGGAAATACTTCTTGCGGGAGCCGATGGCGTAGACGGCCGCGCCCACCGAATACACAACGCCGCCCCAGATCAGCAGCGCGATGCCCTCCGGCGCGATCACCTCGGTCATCGGGCGGTAAGCCAGCAGCACCATCCAGCCCATCAGCAGATAGCAGACCACTGAGATTTTGGAGAAGCGCTTCAGGTTCACCGCGTTGAGCGCGATGCCTGCAGCCGCCACGCCCCAGATTACGCCGAACACCGTCCAGGCCACCGCCGGGGCCACCTGCCGCAGCGCCACCAGCGTGTAGGGCGTGTATGTGCCCGCGATCAGCAGGAAGATTGTGCAGTGGTCAATGACGCGGAACACTCGCTTGGCCCGGTTGACCTTCAGCGCGTGGTACAGGCAGCTCATCAGATACAGGATCAGCACCGTCGCCCCGAAGATGCTGCCGGCCACCACCCGCCAGGGATCGTGCGCCTGCGCGCCCTTCACCACGCACAGCACCAGCACGACCACGCCGAACAGCGCGCCCAGTCCGTGCGAGATGGCGTTGACCAGCTCCTCGCCCAGTGTGTAGGCGGGAATCGCGATACGGTGATTCCGCGCCTCCTCCGTTGATATCATGGTTTCGCTCAGCTCCCCAGGCCGGCCGCGGATGACTCCGCCGCCGCCATGTCAGTAAGTCCGGTACATGGAGACCACCTTGCCCAGAATCTGCAGGTGGTCGGTAAAGATCGGTTCCATCGCGCTGTTCTCCGGCTGGAGGCGGAAGTGGCCGTTCTCCCGGTAGAAGCGCTTCACGGTGGCGCTGTCGTCGATCATGGCCACAACGATGTCGCCGTTGTTGGCCTCGTTCTGGCGGCGCACCACGATGTGATCCCCGTCCAGGATCCCCGCCTCAATCATGCTGGTGCCATGCACGTGCAGAATAAAGTGCTCGCCCGGGCCCAGCATCTCCTCCGGCAGGTTGATGACCTCGTCCAGATTCTCCTCGGCGAAGATCGGCTGGCCGGCGGTCACGTGGCCGATCACCGGCACAGGCACCGGCGCGGTGCGGTTCTCCCCCGGGTCGGTGATCACCTCCATCGCCCGCGGCTTCAGCACATCGCGCTTGATGAGGCCCTTCTTCTCCAGGCGGCGCAGATGCCCGTGCACCGTGGAGGTGGACTTCAGTCCCACGGCTGCCGCAATCTCCCGCACCGAGGGCGGATAACCCCGGCGGGCGATTTCACTCTTGATGAATTCGAGAATGCGTTCCTGATTGTCTCCCCGCGGGCGCTGCATCCGATCACCTGCTTTCGAATTGTTTCGCCTGATTATACCACACTATGGGAACAAAAGTCAAATCTGATAGAACATTCATTCGCATTGCGAGGGCAGCTCACGTGTTCCTATGCAGCTTATGGGCGAAGGCAACCCTTTTCGTGGCCGAAAAGGGCTTTCCTTCCCCCATGCCCCTATCTTTCCGAAAAGGCCGTTCCGGGGCAGGAGTGATCTTTCACGATGTATGTGTAACCGGGCACATTCCCGCGCAGGCATCTTTCGTGATGCGTCTGTGTGATCGGGGCTGTCTGCGTGCCGCGCGAAGCCTCTTCCAAGCCGCAAAAGGCCTCATGGAAAAACGCGGCCCCTCGCGAGCCGCGTCCGGATGCTGCAGGCGTCAGATGTCCAGAATGATCGGCAGGATCATCGGATTGCGCTTGATCTTGTCGAAGATGAAGCGGCGGAGCTCGTCCTTCAGGCGGTTCTTCAGGTCGGGCCAGTTTTCGCCGGACAGATCACTCTCCGTCAGGATCTGCCGGGCGAGATCGCGCACATTCTCGATGATGCCCTCGTTCTCGCGCACGTAGATGAAGCCGCGGCTGACGATGTCCGGCCCGCTGACCAGGCGGCAGTCGTCCCGGTTGATGCCCATCGCGACGATGATGAGGCCCTCCTCGGACAGGTGCTTGCGGTCGCGCAGCACCACATTGCCCACGTCGCCCACGCCCAAGCCGTCCACCAGCACAGTGCCGGTGGGCACGACCTCGCCCAGGGACAGCGAATGCTCATCCATCTCGATGACCTGGCCGATCTCGGGGATGATGATGTTGCGGCGGTCCGTGCCCATGCTCTCCGCCAGCTCCGCGTGCTGCCAGAGCATGCGGTACTCGCCGTGAACCGGCACAAAATACTTCGGCCGCACCAGCGCGTGCATCAGCTTCAGCTCCTCCTGGCAGGCGTGGCCGGAGACGTGCACCTCCGCCATGGCGGAATAAACGACCGTCGCGCCGCAGCGGTACAGCTGATTGATCACGCGGCTGATGAACTTCTCATTGCCGGGGATGGGGGTGGCGGAGATGATGACCATGTCCGAGGGGCGAATCTGCAGCTTGCGGTGCTCGGCGTAGGCCATGCGGGTCAGGCCCGCCATCGGCTCGCCCTGGCTGCCCGTGGTCATCACCAGCACCTGATCGTCGTCGAACAGGTCGATGTCATCCACGTCGATCAGGTAGTCGTCCGGGATGTGCAGTTCGCCGATCTCCATCGCCACATGGCTGACATTGACCATGCTGCGGCCGACAAAGCAGACGCGGCGGCCATAGCGCATCGCGTTGTCAATCACCATCTGCATGCGGTGGATGTTGCTGGCGAACATCGCCACGATGACGCGGCCCTTCGCCTCCTGGAACATCTTGTCGAACGTGGCACCGACCTTCAGCTCGCTCATGGTGAAGCCGGGCCGCTCCACATTCGTGGATTCGCAGAGCATGCCCATCACACCGCGCTCACCGTAGGCGGCCAGTGTGTGCAGATCCATCACCTCCCCGTCAATGGGGGTGTAATCGATCTTGAAGTCGCCGGAGTGGATCACCGTGCCGGCGGGGCACGTGATTGCAATCGCGCAGGCCCCGGCGATGGAGTGGCTCACATGGATGAACTGGCAGGTGAACTGGCCCAGCTGAATGGTGTCCCGCGGCTGCACAACCTGCATCGGGATGTTTCCGATGCGGTGCTCCTTCAGCTTGATGTCCACCAGCGCCAGCGTCAGCTTCGTGCCATAGACCGGCGCCGGCACCTGCCGCAGGATGTACGGCGTCGCGCCGATATGATCCTCATGGCCGTGGGTCAGCAGGTAGCCGCGGACGTTTTTCTTCTTGCCCACGAGGTAGCTGACATCCGGGATGACCAGATCCACGCCCAGCATATCCTCCTTGGGGAAGATGCTGCCGCAGTCCACGACGATGATGTCGTCCTCATATTCAAACACATACATGTTCTTGCCGATTTCGTCCACACCGCCCAGAGCGACGATGCGGAGCTTGCTGGTGCTTTCTTTCTTCTTCACTGTCGACCTCCTGACCCGGCCAGCCCTCTCGCGGGCCATGCCGATCTGCTTCAACGAAACGCCGTTTCTCCCGGCGAAAACCATTATGCACCAATTGCATCACGCGCAGCAGTTCTGCAAAAGATTGCCGCCATCAGCGCTTCAGCACCGTGCACAGCCCCTCATTATGAACACATTGTATGTATTCACCCTTGTGATGCTGAATATACTTTAACATATTTTCCGATTGCATACAATATAAATAAAAAACAAATTTTCAACCAGATTAGAAAAGAGCAACATTTCAGAACGCATGCGCGGCCGTTTTCGCGCCTTCCGGCATATCACGCAGTGCATTTTCCTGTGCACTTTCCCCCTCGGATCGGGCTTTCCGCACCGCAGGCGGCGGCTTTTCTTCCCGCGCAATCTGTGGTATAATGCCGATGGAGACAATTCGATTCTGAACAGGAGGGATCTGTGTGAAGGTTCTGCTGCTCAATGGCAGCCCCCATGCGGCCGGCTGCACGTACACTGCCCTGCACGAGATGGAAACCGTCTTTGCCGCGGAGGGCGTCGAGACGGAGCTGATTCACGTCGGCCAGCGCGACATCCGGGGCTGCATCTCCTGCGGCCGGTGCAGTCAGCTGGGGCGCTGCGTGTTTGACGATCTGGTCAATGAAACCGCACCGAAGCTGGCCGCCTGCGATGGCCTGGTTGTGGGCAGCCCGGTCTATTACGGCTCGCCGAACGGCACGCTGCTCAGCTTCCTGGACCGGCTGTTCTACAGCACCTCCTTCAGCAAGGCGATGAAGGTCGGCGCCGCCGTGGTCAGCTGCCGCCGCAGCGGGAACACGGCCAGCTTCGACGTGCTGAACAAGTATTTCTCGATCAGCGGCATGCCCATCGCCAGCAGCTTTTACTGGAACAACATCCACGGCTTCACGGCGGAGGACGCGCGCAAGGATGCGGAAGGCCTGCAGACGATGCGCGCGCTGGCCCGGAACATGACCTTCCTGATGCGGGCGATTGCGCTCGGCCGGGAGCAGTACGGCCTGCCGGAGCGCGAGAAGGAGCGCTGCTTCACCTCCTTCCCGGACGGGCTCTGAGTCCGTTGCGGCACATGGATCCATGATTGCACGACAGGAGGAATCACGATGGATGCTGAAGCACGCCTTGCCGGCCTGGGCATTGCGCTGCCCGAAACCGCCGCGCCGACGGCCATGTATGTCCCCGCGGTGCGCAGCGGGAATCTGCTCTTCATTTCCGGCCAGCTGCCCAGCGAGGGCGACGCGCTGTTGACCGGCCTGTGCGGTGCGGAGCGCAGTCTGGACGAAGCAGTTCAGGGCGCCCGCCGCTGCGCCGTCAACCTGCTTGCCGCCGCCAAGGGCCAGCTCGGCAGTCTCGACCGCGTACGGCGGGTTGTCAAGCTGCAGGCCTTCGTGGCCAGTGCGCCCGGCTTCACCAGTCAGCATCTGGTGGCCAACGGGGCCAGCGAGCTGCTCTGCGCAGTCTTCGGTGAGAGCGGCCGCCACGCGCGCACCGCGGTCGCCGTCCCCTGCCTGCCGCTGAACGCGACGGTCGAGATCGAGGCCATCCTGGAGGTGGAATGAATTGCTGACGTTTCTGTGCTACAGCCGCTGTTCCACCTGCCAGAAGGCCCGGCAGTGGCTGGAGGGGAATGGCATCGCCTTTCAGGAGCGGCCAATCCGGGAGGAGAATCCGTCCGCGCAGAAGCTGGCGCAGTGGCAGCAGCTGAGCGGCCTGCCGCTGCGGAAGCTGTTCAATACCAGCGGTCAGCTCTACCGCGAGATGAAGCTGAAGGATCGCCTTCCGGACATGACAGCGGAAGAGATGCTGCAGCTGCTCGCCTCCGACGGCATGCTGGTGAAACGGCCCCTGCTGATCGGCGATGACTTCGTGCTGGCCGGCTTCCGGGAGAAGGATTGGGCGGATCGCCTCCTCCCCTGACAACGCAAAAACAAAAGCACTCCTTCGCGGGAGTGCTCTTTTGATGAAGCCCGATCAGAACTTCAGCGGGTTCACGCGCACGGACGGACCCATGGTCGAGCTCAGATAGACAGAGCGCAGATAGGTGCCCTTCGCGGCGGACGGCTTCGCCTTGATGATCGCTTCCATCAGGGTGGTCATGTTCTCGGTCAGCTTTTCCTTGCCAAATGAGACCTTGCCGATGGGGCAGTGAATGATGGCGGTCTTGTCCAGACGATACTCGACTTTACCGGCCTTGATGTCCTTCACGGCCTTGCCGACATCCATGCTGACGGTACCGCTCTTGGGGTTCGGCATGAGGCCCTTGGGGCCCAGCACGCGGCCGATGCGGCCGACCAGACCCATCATGTCGGGCGTGGCCACGCAGACATCGAAGTCGAACCAGTTCTCATGCTGAATCTTCGCGATCAGGTCTTCCGCGCCGACATAATCAGCGCCGGCAGCCTCAGCTTCCTTGGCCTTGTCGCCCTTGGCGAACACCAGCACGCGGATGGTCCGGCCGGTGCCGTGGGGCAGCACGACCGCGCCGCGCACCTGCTGGTCCGCGTGACGGGGATCGACACCCAGACGGATGGAGATCTCCACGGTCTCATCAAACTTGGCCTTGCCGGTCTTGGCAACCAGCTCGCAGGCCGCATCGGGATCGTACAGCTGCGTGCGGTCAATCAGCTTCGCGCTGTCCTGATACTTCTTGCCATGATTCATAATTCATTTCCTCCTTGTGGTATTAGCGGCACTATGTCCTCCCACAGTCTGCCCGTCCGGCTTATTCTTCGACCGTGACACCCATGCTGCGCGCAGTGCCGGCCACCATGCTCATGGCGGCTTCGATGCTGGCAGCGTTCAGGTCGGGCATCTTGATTTCAGCGATCTTGCGGAGCTGCTCACGGGTCAGCTTGCCCACCTTGTCCTTGTTGGGACGGGCGCTGGCGGTCTCCAGGTTGAGCTCCTTCTTGATCAGCACGGGAGCGGGCGGGGTCTTCGTGATGAACGTGAAGGTACGGTCGGCATAAACCGTGATGACCACGGGGATGATCATGCCGATCTCGTTCTTCGTGCGCTCATTGAATTCCTTGCAGAAGCCAGGAATGTTCACGCCATGCTGGCCCAGCGCAGGGCCGATGGGCGGCGCAGGATTCGCCTTGCCGGCGGGCACCTGCAGCTTGATGTAGGCTGTGATCTTCTTTGCCATGGTAATGGCACCTCCTAAAAATGTGGTCTCGCGGAAGCGCTCGCTTCCTCCCACACCCTGACGGAAGTCAGGGCTTTTGCACCGGTTAACCCGGCAGCGTCACCGCGGGGCGGTGTTTCGCTCAGATGACACCTTCGGCGTCCAGCTGACGCAGCTCCTCGTCGCTGATGCTTTCCACTTCGTCCAGCTCCAGCTCGAGGGTCTGCTCCCGTTCGAACATGTTGACCACCACAGTGAGTCTGTTCATGGCCGGATCAATGTCCGTCACCGTCACGATCTGGTTCTCAAAGATGCCGTTCACAATCCGCACGCGCTGGCCAATGGCGATGTCCGTCTTGACCGCAGCGGGCGCGGGATTGAGCATCCGCTCCACCTCCTCATCGGACAGCGGCACCGGCTTGCTCTCCGGACCGACAAAGCCGGTCACGCCGCGGGTATTCCGCACGAGATACCAGCTGTTGGTCGTCCAGTACATGTGCACCATCACGTAGCCGGGGAAAACCTTGCGCTGCGTGGTGATGCGCCTGCCGTTGCGGATCTCCGTCACTTCCTCCAGCGGCACGCGGATGTCGAGGATCAGCTTCTGCATCTCCTCGCTGTTTTCCACAGCCTTGCGCAGGGTATCCATGACCTTGTTCTCATACCCTGAGTAGGTGTGCACCACATACCAGCACAGCTTCGGGTTCTCCGGAGCCTGCGTTTCCGGGACGTTGACGGTGGATTTGTCTTTATCGCTCATGGTTGTTCCAGCTCCTGTCGTGTTTCCCGCCGTCAGGGGCGGCGTTCAGCGACTCTCCTTCAGCACAATCAGCTCGGCCGGACAGCGCGCACCAGGGTGGAAGCGCCCAAGTCGAAGAAGCCGATCACGATTGCCATGAACGCGATGAACACCAGCACGATCACGCAATAGGTCTTGAGCTGATCCACTGTAGGCCAGGTGACATTTTTCAGTTCCTGCGCCATCCTGACAAAGGGGGTCTTGATCTTTGTCCAGAGGTTCTTCAGCTTCTCGCCAAAGCTGGTCTTTTTCTTGTCCGGCGTCGTCTTTTTCTCTTCAGACATTTGTTTCACATCCTTACAACCCGGTGTAGGAACCGGTTCTTCTGCCGCGCTTTTTCAAGGCGCGGCCCTGGAAGAGCTGCTTACCTGGTCTCACGATGCACGGTGTGCTTCCGGCAGAAGGGGCAGTACTTTTTCAGCTCCAGGCGGTCCGGGGTGTTCTTCTTGTTCTTCATGTTGTTGTAGTTGCGCTGTTTGCACTCGGTGCAGGCCAGGCAAACCTTTTGACGAACTGCATTCTTCGCCATCTCGGGACACCTCCTGATGTTTCGCCGTGTGCCCTCCTCCCGGAAGAAAACCGGGAGGAGGACAGCGCTGCATTATTCGATGACCTTGGCCACGACGCCGGAACCCACGGTGCGGCCGCCCTCGCGGATGG
>CAMNHF010000086.1 GCA_946538975.1 uncultured Clostridia bacterium
CCACTGGTTCCAGCCGATGACCGGCATCACCGCGGAAAAGCACGACGCCTTCATCACGCCCATCGAGGGCGGCCGGGTCATCGAATCCTTCTCCGGCAGCGAGCTGGTTCGCGGCGAGCCGGACGCCTCATCCTTCCCCACCGGCGGGCTGCGCTCCACGTTCGAGGCCCGGGGCTACACCGCCTGGGATCCCACCAGCTACGCCTTCATCAAGGATCAGACCCTGTGCATCCCCACAGCCTTCTGCTCCTACGGCGGCGAGGCCCTGGACAAGAAGACGCCGCTGCTGCGCTCCATGGAGGCGCTGAGCCGCCAGGCCGTGCGCGTGCTGCGGCTCTTCGGCCGCGACGTGCAGCGCGTCGTGCCCACGGTCGGCCCGGAGCAGGAATACTTCCTGATTGACAAGAAGCTCTTCGACCGGCGGATGGACCTGATCTTCACCGGGCGCACCCTGTTCGGCGCGCGGCCGCCCAAGGGGCAGGAGCTGGAGGATCATTACTTCGGCGCCCTCCGCCCCCGGGTGAAGGCCTTCATGAAGGAGCTGAACGAGGAGCTGTGGAAGCTGGGCGTGCTGGCCAAGACGGAGCACAACGAGGTCGCCCCCTCCCAGCACGAGATGGCGCCGATCTTCTCCCTGGTGAACCTGGCGGCGGATCAGAACCAGCTGACCATGGAGATGATGAAGAAGGTCGCCGAGCGCCACGGCCTGGTCTGCCTGCTGGCGGAGAAGCCCTTCGCCGGCGTGAACGGCAGCGGCAAGCACAACAACTGGTCCATGACCACCGAGGCCGGCGACAACCTGCTGGAGCCGGGCGACTCCCCCTATGACAGCGCGCAGTTCCTGCTCTTCCTCACCGCGGTGATCAAGGCGGTGGACGACTATCAGGACCTGCTGCGGGAGTCCGTGGCCAGCGCCGGCAACGATCACCGTCTGGGCGCGGGCGAGGCGCCGCCGGCCATCATCTCCATGTTCCTGGGCACCGAGCTGACGGAGATCCTCGACGCGATTGAGAACGGCAAGGCCTACGAGGGCCACGGCCCCTCCGACATGACCGTGGGCGTGCACGTGCTGCCGAAGTTCCCCCGGGACAACACCGACCGCAACCGCACCTCGCCCTTCGCCTTCACCGGCAACAAGTTTGAATTCCGCTCCCTGGGCGCCTCCGCGTCGATCTCGGACTGCAATGTGGTCATCAACACGATTGTGGCGGAATCGCTGCGGCTCTTCGCGGACGAGCTGGAAAAGGCCCACGACTTCACCGGCGCCCTGCACGACCTCATCACCCGCGAGATCCGCACCCACCGGCGCATCATCTTCAACGGCAACGGCTACAGCGCGGACTGGATTCGCGAGGCCGCCGAGCGCGGGCTGGTCAACTTCCGCACCACGGTGGACGCTCTGCCCTGCCTCACGGCGGACAAGAACGTCTCCCTGTTTGAGCGGCACCGCATCTTCACCCGCACGGAGCTGGAGGCCCGGCTGGAGATCAAGCTGGAGAGCTACAACAAGGTCATCAACATCGAGGCCGAGACCGCGCTGGCCATGGCCCGCCGGGAGATCCTGCCCGCGGTCATCCGCTGCGCCGGCAATATCGCCCGCGACGCCTCCGCGATCAAGGCCTACTCCCCCGCGCTGAACTGCGCGCCGGAGGAGCAGCTGCTCGTCCGCCTGACCGAGGGCGCGGCCCAGCTGTCCGAGCGCATCGAACAACTCCAGCAGGCCATCACCGCCGCCCATCCCGGCATGGACGCCCTGCACCGCGCCGCCTATCAGCGCGATGTGGTGATCCCCGCGATGAATGCCGTCCGCGTGGTCGCCGACGAGATGGAGACCATCGTCCCCAAGGACTGCTGGCCCTTCCCGACCTACGCGGACATCCTGTTCTACACCTGATTCTTCCCACCCGGGGAGACAGCTGCCGGCGGAAGGAGGCGCACCGTGTTGGACAACGCCGCGGCAGATCCCCGCGCCTCCAGGCTCCGTCTTGCCGACGGCTGCGCCGCGGCGCTGGGCATCCTGTGGCTGGCGATCTTCCCGCTGGCCAGCGACTTCACCTATGCCCATATCACGCGGGCCAAGTGGATCGCCATGCTGATCGGCACCGGCCTCTCGCTCCCCCTGACCGCGGCCGCCCTCCTGCTCGAAGGGAAGCGGCCGCGCCGTCTGCCGCCGGCCTGGCTGCTGCTGCTCGGCGCCCTTCTCTGGATCGGGCTGTCCGCCTGCTTCGGCAGCCTGGCCGGGCTGCGGGACAGGGACGGCGTGCTGCTCAGCTGGCTCGGATCCGCCAACCGCTATGAGGCCCTGGCCACGCAGCTGTGCTATTTCGCCATCTTCACCTGCGCGGCGCTGCTCCCCTGGCGGGAGCGGGCGCTCCGCTGGACGGCGGTCGGCACGGCGGCGGGCGTCGTCTGCTTCTGCGGCGTCGCCGCGCTGCAGTACGCGGGGCTGAACCCCCTGGGGCTGTTCCCCGCGCGGCGCAGCATCTTCACGAATTATGAATTCCAGTCCACCATCGGCAACATCGACATGTGCACGGTGTACCTGTCGGTGGTGCTGCCCTTTCTCGGCCTGCGCTATGCGCTGCGGGGCGGGCGCAGCGGCGGCTTCCTGCTGGCGGCCGCGGGCTGCGGCACGCTGCTGCAGCTGCTGATGGACGTACAGGCCGGCTTCATCTATCTGCTGCTCTGGGGCGCGCTGACCCTCTGCCTGCTGGCCGCGCGGCCTGTGCCGCAGGCCCGTCCCGGCTGGCGGGGCCGCACGCTCTGCCTGCTGGCGGTGCTGCTGCTGGCCTGCTGCCTGCGGCGGACGCTGCTGCTGCCCTGGCTGCGGCCCGAGATGAAGGCGCATTCCGTCGCCTTCACGCTGGACGTGGGGCCGCTGGGGCTGTGCTGCCTCGCCGGGGCCGCGGGCTGCGCGCTGCTGGGCTGCATCCTCCGCCAGAAGGACAGCGGCGGGCTCCGGCCGAGCACGGTGGCGCTGGCGTTTGTGGCCGCGGGGCTGCTGGCGCTGGCCGGGATCCGCCTGGCCCCCATTCCGGAGCGCATGGGCGGCCTGTGGGAGCTGCACGAGCTGCTCTGCGGCCGCCCGCAGGATCAGTTTGGCTCCTGGCGGCTGGGCGCATGGCGTGCGTCGCTGCTCTACAGCCGCGAGTCGCCGCTCTTCGGCACCGGGCCCGGCTCCTTCACGGCGGGCATGGATGACTTCCTCGTGCGCAGCGGCATCGTCCTGGGCGAGCATTACGACAACCCGCACAACGTCCTCGTCAACCTCCTTGTCACCAGCGGTTATCCGGCGATGCTGCTCTATGGCGCCGGCATGGCCGCGGCGGTCTGGCAGGGCGGGCGGAACCGGCGGCATGAGCTGTCCGCGTCCCTGCTGTGCTACCTGGCGCAGGCCATGTTCACCTTCTCCATCTGCCTGGTCTCCCCGATCGCCTGGGCCGCCTGCGGCATCGCCGTTTCAGCGGAGGACAGGGATGGCGGCACGGATGAGGTCGAAACGGAAGAATCCCCTGCGGAATGATTGCTCCGCAGGGGATCTTTTGTATGGGCCCGAGCGCTCACGGGGTGAAGGCGATGCAGGTCACGGTGAAGCGCTTGTCCGCGTCGCTTTTTTTCATGCGGATGACCACGGTGTGCTCGCGGGCCTCCTTCCAGTTGTAGGCCAGCACCGTCTCCGACTGGCCGTAGCCGCCGCCGTTGCCCTGCAGGGTCATGGCGCGCATGCCGTCCACCCAGACCTCCGCGCGGCCGTAACTGTCATTGGAGACGTTGCGGTAGGAGATCAGCAGGTTCTTGAAGGTGGCGGTGAAGGTCAGCGGGGCGTCGCCGTCCATGGCGGTGTGCATGAAGTTCTGCCCGCAGACGCGCCCGACCGGCATATTGCGGTAGGAGCCGGTGTCGTCCCGGCCGAAGCTGCCCACATCCACGCCCAGCGCCGCCAGATCCGAGTCGCCGAAGATGCTCGTGAGGCCCGTGAAATCCGTGCCGTAGACCGGCTCCGTGTGCTCCGGGTCGATGTCCGCCTCGGCCCTGGGCGCGGCAGCCGCGGCCTGAATCGCGGAGAGAATGCAGTCCGCCATGATGCCGTGGCCCATCGTGGTCGGATGGTAGGGATCGGAAAAGTATTCCGCGGCGGTGAAGCGGCTGCCGATCCGCGGGAAGGCGCTGTCCTTCAGAGAGACCATCATCAGCCCCCAGCGCTCGCCGATGGGCGCCAGCTCCTGCTGCAGGGTGAAGCCGCTCTCGAACACGGAGAACACGAGGATCACGGCGGGCTCATTGGGCTGGGAGAGCACGTGCTTCACCAGCGACTCGTAGCAGCGGTGCTTCGTGGGCTCGCCGCCGTCATTGACCGCGAACTCGATCAGCACCAGATCGGGCAGGCCGTCGTCGTCCTTCACGCGGGCCTCCACATCCCGCTGGTAGCGCATCAGGCCGAAGGTGGACGGCGTGCCGCCGACGCCCGCGTTGACGAAGGACACGTTGCTGCCGTCCCCGGCGCCGTAGAGCTCCGCGAAGCCCTGCCACACGCGGGATGCGTAGCACTCGCCGTAGCGTGAGGCCCCGGCGCCCTCCGTGATGGAGCCGCCGATCGTCGCCACCGTGATCTTCTCGCCCGCGCGGGCCCGTTCAATCACCCGCAGCAGGCGGCTGTTGTTGCCCAGGGACAGCTGCGAAGCCTGCAGCATCTCCTGATACCAGGCCTCACCGGCGGCCGCATTGCCCGAAATCGTCACATAATCCTCCCCCAGCGCGCAAGTGACCAGGCCGCAGAGGGCCAGGACCAGCATCAATCCCATCAACCGGCGCATTTATGCATCCTCCTCATCGCTGTCGCAGGCGTTGAAAATGAAGTCCGTGAAGACCGCTTTGCCGCCGGTGTCCTGCTCCGCCATCAGGAAGAGGCCCGGCCGGTTGCCCGTGAAGTGCTTCAGGCTGAAGGTCATCGGCATCTGGCGAGTCTCCGTCGTCTGCCCATTGGCCTGGGCGCAGCAGTACACCGTGTCCTCCGGATCGGCGTTGAAGCGCATGTCCATGTGCAGCACGGCCTCCGTGACGCCCGCGGGCAGGGTCAGCAGAACCTCCGCCGCTTCCCCGCCGCGGTCATAGACCACGCAGAGCGCTTTGCCCGCGCGGCGCAGACCGATATAGCACCAGTGCTCCTGCAGGCAGCACAGTCCCGCCGTGTCGCCGTCGCTTAAGGCCGCTCCCTCCAGACGGACGGAGACCCGGGTCCGCGGGAAGACGGCCCGCCGGCAGAGGATGTTGCGCGTCTGCGGCAGGGAGCGGCTCACATGGCAGGCGGTCAGGGTCAGCGTGTCCGCCGTGACAGCCGCGCCCGCGGGATCCGGCAGGTGGTTCCAGGCCCAGACGCCGCTGTCCGTGAAGGCCGCCCGCTCCGGCGCCAGCGGCGCATAGACGTAGCCGGGGCGGGTGCTGGCGGCGGTCACCGTGGCCCGGGCCGGCTCCGGCACAGGCCAGCCGTCCTCCCACCGCAGCGGAATCAGCACCGGGCAGCGGCCGACCGCGCCCATGTCCTGCATCCACAGCGCCCACCAGCGGCCGTCGGGCGCGTCCACCACCGGGCCCTGCGCGATGCCCGCGTCCCGGTAGCCCATGTCGTCGTCATAGAGCACGCGGGGCGTGAACTCGCCGGTCAGGCTGTCCGCGCGCAGGCAGCTCTCCACGCGCCGCCAGCGGTCCTTGCGGGAGTGGATCACGAAGAGGTAGTAGTAGCCGTTGATCTTGTAGATGTGGCTGCCCTCGTAGCCGAGATAGCCGCTCGCGCCGCTGTCGGCGATCACGCGGTCCAGGCCGCCGGGCTTCGGGCCGGAGAGATCCTCCAGCAGCTCGGTCAGGCGGATCTTCGTGTTGCCGTGCACAATGAAGACCCGGCCCCCGTCGAACAGCAGGGAACTGTCGTGATAGAAGCCCTCGATCTCGCTGCGGCTCCACGGCCCCTCGGGATTCCGGGCGCGGAAAAGATAGGTCTTATGCGCGTCATTGGCGCAGAAGCACACGTAGAACTCGCCCTCGTGCCACCGGAGGCTGGCCGCCCACATGCCCGCGCCGTAGACGTTCCGCCCCTCCTCCAGCCGCCAGGCCGGATTGTCCTCCAGGGCGTCGAACACATTCGCGCAGAACTCCCAGTGGATCAGATCATACGAGCGCAGCAGTACGCCGCCGGGCAGGAAATACATCGTGGTCGAAATCATGTACCAGGTGTCGCCCACGCGGATGACGTCCGGATCCGGGAAGTCGCTGGCGGTGACCCGCGCGTCCCCGGTGACGGGCAGAAGCTCCTTCATCGTGCTACCTCCTTCAGTTCTTTCCGCCTTCATAGATACACTGCTTTTCCCGCCTTGTCAAGAGGGGCGGCGGGAGATTCTGCGAAAGCAAAACAAAAAACCGGAGATTGCTCTCCGGTATGTGCATGGGGCTCAGCCCTGCTTCTGCTTATGCTTGGGATTCTCGCAGATGATCATCACGCGGCCCTTGCGGCGAATGATCTTGCACTTTTCACAGATGGGCTTCACGCTCGGTCTCACTTTCATGACTGTTTCCTCCTTCGCGCGCACGCGCAGTAGTTTGAATCGGCTTCCGGCCTGAATGTTGTCCTTGTCAGTTCTTCGACCGCCAGGTGATCCGGCCGCGGGTCAGATCGTAGGGCGAGAGCTCCACGGTCACCTTGTCGCCGGGATAGATGCGGATGAAGTTCTGCCGCATTTTGCCGGAGATGTGCGCCATGATCTGATAGCCGTTGGGAAGCTCCACCCGAAACATGGCGTTTGGAAGGGCCTCAACGACTTTTCCTTCCATTTCAATGACGTCGTCTTTGGACAAGTTTTCAGTCCTCCTCTTTCAGGGGGATCTCCCCTGCCAGTCCGAAGCCGTTCGCTTCCAGGAAATTCCGCAGATCGCTGTCCTTCAGCATGTTCGCCGCCCGCAGCGTTTCCAGCGCGTCCATCCGCACCGGCTTGCAGCGCAAGTGCTTGCATTTTTTCCGCTTCGGATGCGCCAGTTTCCGGGTGCGTCCGTCGCTGATCAGCGCGAAGCCCTGCTTCTCGCCCGGCTGCGTGCCGTCGACCACGTCCAGCACGATGAAGTACCGGCCCCGGTCGCGGCCTGCGGTGGCATACACCACACGGCCTCTTTCAAAGGGGATTGGCTCCATGGTCACTCCCCCTTCGCCTGCTGCGCGTCCCATGCCGCCCAGGAGAAGCCCGGCAGCGTGAGGAGCTCAGGCAGTCCATCCTCGCCGATGGCCAGCGTGTGCTCATAGTGGGAGGCCAGTGAGCCGTCCGCGGTGCGCACGCCCCAGCCGTCGTCGTCCGTCTGCACCCGCCAGGTGCCGGCGGAGATCATCGGCTCGATGGCGATCGTCATGCCGCTGCGCATCCGCAGGCCATGGCCCGGCGTGCCGAAATTGAACACCGCCGGATCCTCGTGCATTTCCCGCCCGATGCCGTGACCGGTCAGGTCCCGCACGACGCTGTAGCCGTTGCGCTCCGCCACGGTCTGCACCGCACTGCCGATGTCGCCCAGGCGATTGCCGGCCACTGCCGCTCTCGCGCCGGCGAAGAAGCATTCCTCCGTCACCGCGATCAGCCGCAGCGCTTCGGCGGAAACCTCACCCACCGGCACGGTCAGCGCGCTGTCAGCCTGCCAGCCGTCCAGCACCAGACCGCAGTCGATGCTGAGAATGGAGCCTTCACGCAGCACCATCGTCTCCGACGGAATCCCGTGAACCACCATGTCGTCCGGGCTGGCGCAGATGCTGCCGGGGAAGCCCTCGTATCCCAGGAAGGATGGCTCCGCGTGATGCTGACGAATCAGCCGCTGAGCGTAGACATCCAGTTCCATGGTATTCATGCCGGGGCGAACCACCTCGCGCAGCTTCTGCAGCACCTCGTAGAGGAGGGCGCCGGCCTCGCGCATCTTCGCGATCTGCTCGGCGTTCTTGATTGTAATCATATTGTCTCCAACGCTCCGACAGCTTACGCCTGCAGCGCCTTCATGATCTCGGCAAAGATGGCGTCCATGTCGCCCTCGCCGTTCACGCGGTGGAGCAGTCCCTTCGCCTCATAGTAGCTGACCAGAGGCGCGGTTTCGCTGTGGTAGACGCGCAGGCGGTTCAGCACGGTCTTGGGCTGATCGTCCGCACGCTGAATCAGGGTCTCGCCGCACTTCTCGCAGGTCTCGCGGCCGCCCAGCATCGAAACGTGGTAGGTCGCGCCGCACTGCGGGCAGGCCCGGCGGCCGCTGATCCGGCGCACCAGCGCCTCGTCCGGCACGTCCAGCTCAATCACGGTGTCGATGACCGCGAAGGTGTCCAGCGCTTCCGCCTGGGGCACCGTGCGGGGGAAACCGTCCAGAATGTAGCCGCCCTTCAGGTCGTCCATCGCGAGGCGTTCCTTCACGATGTCAATGATGACCTCGTCCGGCACCAGCTTGCCCGCGTCCATGTATTCCTTGGCGCGCAGGCCCGTGGGGGTGCCTTCCTTCTTGGCGCGGCGAAGCATGTCACCGGTGGAGATCTGGGGTATGTTCAGCGCCTCGCAGATGCGCTGCGCCTGCGTGCCCTTGCCCGCGCCGGGAGGGCCGAGAAAGATGATGTTCATCCTGTGCTCTCCTTCCTTTTCCTTTCGGAATGACTGCACTGCCGCTGAGGGCCGGCCCGGCAGCGGACGCGGGGTCCGCCGCCGGACTCAGCCGATGAAGATTCGGGTTTCGATTACATGAAGCCGCCCTTGCCGACTTCCATGTCGATGCCGCGGACACTCATCTCGCCCTTGATCGTGCGGATGGTCTCCAGCGCGACGGACACGGCGATCAGAATGGAGGAGGCCGCGAAGGGCACCTGCGTATTCAGGCCGCTGGTCAGCAGCGAAGGCACGGCGGACAGCACCGCCAGGTACAGGGCGGAGAACAGGTTCAGCCGGTTCACGATGTTCTGCAGGTACTTCGCCAGGTTCGCATTGCGGCGGCCGGGGACGGTCGCGCCCTGCTGCTGGAGCTGTTCAGCCTGCTTCTTCGCATCGAAGCTGATGGAGGAATAGAAGAACGTGAACGCGATGATCAGCAGCGCCGCCAGCAGAATGTACAGCGGGGAGCCGGCATTCATGTTGGTGTTCCACCAGTAGGCGAAGGTGCCCTCGGCCGGGTTGGAGCCGGCGATCATCTGGATGATGGTGCCCGGGAAGGCCAGGAACGAATAGGCGAAGATCAGGGGCAGCACGCCCACGGAGCAGACCTTCAGCTCCATGCGGGTGGTCTGACCGCCATAGGTGCGGCGGCCCTTCTGCTGCTTGGCGATCTGCAGCGGGATGCGCCGCTCCGCCAGCTCGACGAAGGTCACCACGATCGTCATCACGATGGCCACCACGAAGATGATCACCATGTTCATCCAGCCGGACGTGGTGCCGGCAGCGGACGCGCTGGTGAAGCCGGAGATGACGCCGTTGAGCAGGTTGGACACGATGCCGACGAAGATCAGCAGGGAGATGCCGTTGCCGACGCCCTTCTCGGTGATGCGCTCGCCAATCCACATCGCCAGCGCGGTGCCGCCAGCCATGGAGATGCCGACCATCATCGCGTTGAACCAGCGGGCAGGCGTGGACTTCAGATAGCCCAGACCCATGACCAGGCCGATCGCCTGCAGGGCCGCCAGACCGACGGTCACATAGCGGGTGATGCGGTTGATCTTCTCGCGGCCATCCTCTTCTTCCTGCAGCCGCTCCAGCGCCGGAATGGCGATGCACAGCAGCTGCATGATGATGCTCGCGTTGATGTAGGGCGTGATGCCCATGGCCATGATGGTCATCTGGCTGAAGGCGTTGCCGGTCATCATGTTGACCAGCTGCAGCAGCGGATAATCAGCCATGGCGTTGGACAGGGAGCCCGGATCCACGCCGGGGGCGGGGATGACGCCGACCAGCCGGTACAGCAGCAGCATCAGGAAGGTGTAGATGATCTTCTTGCGGAGCTCCGGGGTGTTCCAAACCTTGCGGATCTTATCCAGCATGTCAGATCACCTCGGCTTTCCCGCCGAGAGCCTCAATCTTTTCCTTGGCAGAGGCGGTGAACTTGGCGGCCTTCACGGTCAGCTTCTTGGTCAGATCGCCGTTGCCCATAATCTTGACGCCGCCCAGTTCCTTCTTGATGATGCCGGCGTCCTTCAGGGCCTGCGCGTCAACGACGGCGCCATCCTCGAAGACCTCGAGGCGCTCCACGTTAACGGTCGCATAATCCACACCGAAGATGTTGGTAAAACCACGCTTGGGCACACGGCGGTACAGGGGCATCTGGCCGCCCTCAAAGCCGGGGCGCTTGCCGCCGCCGGAGCGTGCCTTGGCGCCCTTATGGCCCTTGCCGGAGGTTTTGCCCAGGCCGGAACCGACGCCGCGGCCCAGACGCTTTTCAGCCGTCGTGGAGCCCTCGGCGGGATGCAGCTCGTGCAGTTTCATGGGGATTCCCTCCTTATTTCATGTCCTTGGGGATCACTCGTCGACTTCTTCCACCTTCACCAGGTGCTTCACGGCGAAAATCTGGCCGCGAACACTCGGATTGTCAGGCTGGAGCACGCTGTGACCCACCTTGCGCAGACCCAGCGCGGCCACGGTGGCCTTGTGCTTGGGCAGGGAGGCGATCGGAGACTTGATCAAAGTGATTTTCAGCTTCATCGTTTTCTCCTCCTCAGCCCAGCAGTTCTTCAACGGTCTTACCGCGCATCGCGGCCACCTGCTCGGCATTGCGCAGGAGCTTGAGGGCTTCCATGGTTGCCTTGGCGACGTTGATGGGGTTGTTGGTGCCATAAGACTTGGTGCGGATATCGCGCACACCGGCCATCTCCAGCACGGCACGGGCCGCGCCGCCGGCGATGACGCCGGTGCCTTCGGGAGCGGGCATCAGCACCACCTTCGCGGTGCTGTAGCGGCCCACAACCTCGTGCGGGATGGTCGTACCGGTCAGCGGCACATTGACGAGCAGCTTCTTGGCGTCCTCGGTCGCCTTGCGGATGGCTTCCTGAACTTCCACAGCCTTGCCCATGCCGGCGCCGACGCGGCCCTTCTCGTCACCCACGACGACGAGGGCGGAGAAGCGGGCGTTGCGGCCGCCTTTGACGGTCTTGGACACGCGGTTGAGAGAAACCATGCGGTCCTTGAATTCACTCTGCTGTTCAAAGCGTTGCATAGACGTGTGTCCTCCCTCTCTCAGAATTCGAGTCCGGCTTCACGGGCACCCGCAGCGACCTCCGCCACGCGGCCAGTGTACACATAGCCGCCACGGTCGAACACCACGCTCTTGATCCCGGCCTGAACAGCACGCTCACCCAGGGTCTTGCCAACCAGCTTGGCGGCACCCTTCTTGTCCACATCACCCAGCTGCGCCTTCACAGCCGCTTCCAGGGTGGAAGCGCTCACCAGGGTCACACCCTTGGTGTCGTCGATGATCTGGGCCTGAATGTGCTTGTTGGAACGATAAACAGACAGACGCGGCATGTCCGGGGTGCCGCTGATCTTTTTGCGCACGCGGGCGTGACGGATCACGCGCACTTCATTGCGGTCGCGCTTCTTGAACATGTGCAGTCACTCCCTTTCTTACTTTTTACCCGTCTTGCCTTCCTTGCGGCGGATGTGCTCACCCTGGTACTTGATGCCCTTGCCCAGGTAGGGTTC
>CAMNHF010000087.1 GCA_946538975.1 uncultured Clostridia bacterium
AAAGCGGTTCCCCTTCCCCCAGCCCCCCATCCTCTCCGGAAAAAGCAGCGCGGGGCTGGCTTCCTCATTTAGATCTGCGACATCGGCCGATGCGCGCACCAACCCCCACCCTGCGACACCCCGCCCTCCATTGGGCAGCAACTCTTGCGACCTGCGCCTCCCGTTCTGAGGCGACATCGGCGGGTGCACGCACAAAACTCCACCCTTCGACACCCCGATCTCCATTGGGAAGAAACCCTTGCGACCTGTGCCTCCCGTTCTGAGGCGACATCGGCCGATGCGCGCACCAACCCCCACCCTGCGACCCCCCGCCCTCCATTGGGCAGCAACCCTTGCGACCTGCGCCTTTCTCAGCCGTGATCCCATGTCCAAAAGCGCTCGCAGGGGGTCTGGGGGGGCCCACGCGCAAGGGCCCCCCCAGGACCTTTTGCTACTTTTCGGTCACGAAAAGTAGGACTACAACGAATCACGCAACAAGCCGTTCGTTACGAAAAACATGGGAAGCGCACGGTGTTTCCGGGAAAAGGTGCACCCCTGCGCAGGAGCTTACCATTCACGATGCATGTGTAACCGCCCCGCGCCGCCGCCCAACCCAAAATTACAATTCCGCAAACCACAGCGGCGGGCGCTCGCAGCGCCCCTCCCCAATCCTGACGGCCGCCCTTACCGCCGCCTCCGCCTTGTCGGCGCTGTCCTCGCTGCGGGCCCACAGCTCGCACAGGGGCGTGTCCGCGTCCACCTGATCGCCGATCCGCACCGGCAGGATGAAGCCCACGGACCAGTCCAGCACGTCGCTCTTGCGGACGCGGCCCGCGCCCATGGCCTGGGCGGCGAGACCGAGGACCGTCGTCTCCATGGCCTGCACATAGCCGGCCCGGCCGCACTTCACGAGGCGCTTCACCTTCGGCTGGGGCAGCAGGCTCAGATCGTCGACCACGTGCGGATCGCCGTGCTGGGCCTCGATCATCTGGCGGAACTTCTCCAGGCCGCGGCCGGAGTCCAGGGCCTCGCGCAGCCTTGCCTCCGCCTCCTCCCGGGTGCGGGCGGCGCCGGCCAGCAGGAGCATCTTGCTGCCCAGCATCAGCGACACGGTCAGCAGATCGCCCCCGGTGCGGCCCGAAAGCACATCCACGGCGTCCTTGACCTCCAGGGCGTTGCCCACATGGGTGCCCAGCGGCTGATCCATGCCGGTGACCAGGGCGGAAACCGGCTTATGGCAGAGCCTGCCGATCTCCACCATGGCCCGGGCCAGGGCCTTCGCGTCCTCCACAGTGTGCATGATGGCGCCGCTGCCGCACTTCACGTCCAGCACGATGGCGTCGGCACCGCAGGCCAGCTTCTTGCTCATGATGGAGGAGGCGATCAGCGGCAGGCTGTCCACGGTGCCGGTGACGTCGCGCAGGGCGTAGAGCGCCTTGTCCGCCGGGGCGAGCGTGCCGGTCTGGCCGATCACGGCCACGCCGATGCGGCGCACCTGGTCGATCAGCTCCGCCACGGTCTTCTCCACGGAGAGGCCCGGGATGGACTCCAGCTTGTCCAGGGTGCCGCCGGTGTGGCCCAGGCCGCGGCCGCTCATCTTCGCCACGGGGACGCCGCAGGCCGCGACCAGCGGGGCCAGGATCAGCGTGGTCGTGTCGCCGACGCCGCCGGTGGAGTGCTTGTCCACCTTGACGCCCGGAATGGCGGAGAGATCGGCCACATCGCCGGTGTGCAGCATCTCCAGGGTCAAATCGGCGGTCTCGCGGGCGTCCATGCCCTTCAGGCAGATGGCCATCAGCAGGGCGGCCAGCTGGTAATCCGGCAGGCTGCCGTCGGCGGCGCCGCGGGCGAAACAGCGGATCTCATCCCGGCTGAGGGCGGCGCCGGCCTTCTTCCGCGTGATGATGTCGATCATGTTCATGGGAATACCTCTCTTTCGCTTATGCCCCGGCGGCCTCGCGAATCAGTGCGCGCAGGGCGTGCTTCACGGTCAGCTGGCGGATCCGGGGCCGGTCGCCGGTCAGGTGCAGGGGGATGGCGCGGACGCCCTTGGCCGTGGCGATGCCCAGGAAGACCGTGCCCACGGGCCGCTCGGGCGTGCCGCCGCCGGGTCCGGCCAGACCCGTGGCGCTGACGGCGATGTCCACCTCCAGCCGCTGGCGGGTGCCCTGCGCCATGGCCATCGCCACCTCGGCGGAGACCACATTGCAGCGCTCGATCAGCTCCGCCGGGACGCCGGCCAGCATGGTCTTCGCCACGCTCATGTAGGTGACCAGGCCGCCCTTCACCACCTCGCTGGCGCCGGGCACACCCACCAGCGTGTCCGCGATCATGCCGCCGGTCAGGCTCTCGCAGGTGGCCACGGTCCAGCCGCGCGCGCGCAGGGCCCTGATGGCGCATTCCTCCAGGGAGCCGCCCTCGTCGTCCCGCTCGTCGTAGATGAATTCGCCCAGGCGGCGGCGCACCTCCTGCGCGATGGGATCCATCAGCGCCAGGGCTTCGGCCTCCGTCGGGGCGGCGGCGGTCAGGCGCAGCAGCACCTCGCCCAGGGAGCAGTAGGGGCTCAGCGACGGATTGCCGCCCCGCTCCAGGTCGCCCAGCCGGTCATCCACGTCGGATTCGCCGATGCCGAAGAGGCGGAAATACCGGCTGCGCAGCGCATTCTCGGAGCGGGCGGCCAGCCACGGGGCGACGGAGGCGGCGAACATGGGCTCCAGCTCCCGCGGCGGGCCGGGCAGGTGGATGACGAACTTCGCGCCCTCCGGATCCATCGGCACGATCGCGCCGGGCGCGGTGCCCTTGGGATTGGGCAGCAGCACGCTGTCGGCGGTGAACATGGCCTGACTCAGGTTGTTCGGGGTCATTTCGCGGCCGAAGCGGGCAAAGCATTCCCGCACGTGCGCCTCCGCCTCGGGGCGCAGCACCAGCTCCTGGCCCGCCAGCTCGGCGGTGACGCGCTTGGTGATGTCGTCCACGGTGGGGCCGAGGCCACCGCTGGTGATGACCACATCCGCCCGGCGCAGGGCCTCCTGCAGGGCCTCCCGCAGGCGCTCCGGGTTGTCGCCGACGACGCTCTGGCGCTGGTGCGTGATGCCCAGCGCGCTGAGTCCGCGGGCGAGATAGCGGGCGTTGGTGTTGAGCACCTGGCCCATCAGCAGCTCCGTGCCGACACAGAGAATCTCCGCAATCATCGAAAAGCGCTCCCTTCCTGTCAGTCTTCGCCCGCCTTCCACCGCAGGATCTCCTCCAGGCGCTGCTTCACGGCGGCCTCCCGGCCCTGCTCGGTGGGCTGATAGTAGCGCCGCCCCTGCAGGCTGTCCGGCAGGCAGTGCATCCGGGTCAGCTTCTCGGCGGTGTCATGGGCATACTGGTAGCCCTTGCCATAGTCGGCCTGCCGCATGAGGTCGGTAGGCGCGTTGCGGATCTGCAGCGGCACCGGCTCGGCGGGGCTCAACTGCACGTCCTTCTTCGCGTGCTCGCAGGCCATGTAGAGGGCGTTGGATTTGGGCGCCATGGCCAGATAGACCACGGCGTGGGTCAGGTGGACGTCGCACTCGGGCAGGCCGAGGAAGTGGCAGGCCTGGTAGACGGCCACGGCCATGGGCAGGGCGTCCGGATCGGCCAGGCCCACGTCCTCGGAGGCGAAGCGGATCAGCCGCCGCGCGATGTAGAGCGGCTCCTCGCCGCCGTCCAGCATGCGGCAGAGCCAGTAGACCGCCGCGTCCGGGTCGCTGTTGCGCATGGACTTGTGCAGGGCGGAGATCAGGTTGTAGTGCTCCTCGCCGTTCTTGTCATACAGGAGCGAGCGGCGGTTCATGCAGTCGGCCAGCACCGCGTCGGTGACGGTGACGGCCCCGCTGCCGTCCATCTCGCCGTTGAGCACGGCCATCTCCAGCGTGCCCAGGGCGGTGCGCGCGTCGCCGGCGGCGAAGCGGGCGATGGCGCGGAGCTGATCCTCGCGGACGGTCAGCCGGGTGCCGCCAAAGCCCCGCGGATCCGTCACCGCCCGCTGCAGCAGGCCCAGCAGGTCGTCCTCGGTCAGGGGCTTGAGGATGAACACCTTGCAGCGGGACAGCAGGGCGCTGTTGATCTCGAAGGAGGGGTTCTCCGTCGTCGCGCCGATCAGCGTGATGCTGCCGCGCTCCACCCAGGGGAGGAAGGCGTCCTGCTGCGCCTTGTTGAAGCGGTGAATCTCGTCGGCGAAGAGCAGGGTGCGGCGGCCCATGCGGCGGTTCTCCTCCGCCCGGGCCATGACCTCCTTGACCTCCTTGATGCCGCTGGTGACCGCGCTGAACTCGACGAATTCCGCCTTGGTCGAATGGGCGATGATGCGCGCCAGGGTGGTCTTGCCCACACCGGGCGGCCCCCAGAAGATCATGGAGGTGACGTGATCCCGCTCGATCAGCTGCCGCAGCGGCCGCCCGGGGCCGATCAGGTGCTGCTGGCCGACGTATTCGTCCAGCGTCTCCGGCCGGAGGCGGCTGGCCAGCGGGCCGGCTGCGGGCTTCTCCTGCGGCGCGGCGTCGAAGAGACTGAGCTGTTCCATGCTGCTGATCCTCATTCCTCTTGGTCGGCGCCCTCCGGCTGCTGCCAGCGCTCCAGGAAGCTGTGCAGCACGCCGCCGGTCTTCCAGCCGGGCAGGGTGTCCAGCTGCACGCCGTGAATCGCGTTGAAAATGTTGCTTGCCAGGTCGATGTTGGTCTTCTCCAGCTCCCGCAGCAGCAGCTTGATCTCCTGCCGCTTGGAGACGCCGATGCCGTCCTCCGCCGCGTCCCGCTCCTCCGTGAAGCGGCAGGCGCAGCGGATGAAGGACAGCTCGTTGTAGCGGCACCACTGCAGGATGTCCCGCTCGCGGATGCAGTACAGCGGGCGGATCAGCGTCATGCCGGGGAAGTTCTGGGAGTGCAGCATGGGCAGCATGGCCTGAATCTGCGCGCCGTAGAACATGCCCATCACGGTGGTCTCGATGACGTCGTCCATGTGGTGGCCGAGGGCGATCTTGCTGCAGCCCATGTCCCGGGCCAGGTGGTAGAGCCAGCCGCGGCGCATGCGGGCGCACATGTAGCAGGGATTGCGGGCCCCGGCGGCCTCCGCGTCGGAGAAGATCTCCGTGCGGTGAATCTCCGCGGGAATGCCCAGCAGGGCCAGGTTTTCCTCCACCTTCTGGCGGTTCTCCGCGCTGTAGCCGGGATCCATCACCAGGAAGGCCAGCTCGAAGGGCACGTCGCTGTGGCGGTGCACCTCCTGCATCAGCTTTGCCAGCAGCATGGAATCCTTGCCGCCGGAGATGCACACGGCGATGCGGTCGCCGGCCTCAATCAGCCGGTAGCGGCGGATGGCCGCGATGAAGGGCTGCCAGAGCTCCTCGCGGAAGCGCTTGTTGAGGGAGCGCTCGATCAGCTGCTGGCGGGTGAGCGTGCGGGCCATGGACTTCCCTCCTTGGGCGGTTTATTCCCAGATGCCGTTTTTGCCGCCGTAGCGCTTCATGTAGCGCTCGCCGGCCTCGGTCAGCTCCTGCTCGACGATCCAGTATGCGCCGTCGGTGGCGGCGTGGATGACGCCCCAGCTGGCGAAGCCGAAGGCGGCGTGGTTCTTGTACAGCAGGCCCTGATTCCGCTTCGTGTTCGCGTAGCCGTGGGTGATGATGGCGAATTCCGGGTGAACCGCCTCGACGAACTCCGCGTAGGTGTAGCCGATGCCGTGGTGGGGGAACTTGAGGATGTCCGCGTGCAGATCCTTCGTGGAGGCCAGCAGCTTGCCGCCCAGGCCGTTGCAGTCGCCGGCCAGCAGCAGGCGGCGCTCCCCGAAGGTGACCAGCAGCACGCCGCTGCGGTAGTTGTCGTCCCTGTAGCGGGTCTGCTGGTAGACGGTGAACTGGGCGCCGCCCAGGGTGAAGGTGTCCTCGTCGCCCATGGAGAGGATCGGGATGCCGGCCTCCTTCGCGGCCTTGATGTTGGACTTCTGCACGGCTTCCTTGCTGGTGTAGTCCTCCGGGAAGACGGTGATCAGCCCGCCGACGGGGTAGTCCCGGATCAGCTGCTTCCAGCCGCCGATGTGGTCGGTGTGCGGGTGGGTGTTGAAGACGTACTTCAGCTTGCGGACGTGCTGCGCGGTCAGCAGGGCCTTCACGGCGGGGTAGTCGTTGGCCTTGCCGACGTCCACCAGCATCGCCTCGCCGCCGCAGGTGAGCAGCAGGCAGTCCGCGCCCATCAGCGGGGCCACGTACAGGTGCAGCGCGTCCAGCTCCTCCGGGAACATCTCCCGCTCGCCGTGGTAGTAGACGTGCGGGGTCACGCGGTCATCCGCCAGCGCGGACGCCGCCAGACAGCAGAGAATCAGCAGGAGCGCCGTCAGCCGTTTCATCCTCTTCCTCCTCATGCGCGCAAACCCAGCCGGGGATCACGCGGAATATGCCAAACTTGATCGGGATGCCGCGGGCGGAGAACATCGCCTCATGCTCGCTGACATAGTTGGGTGCAAAGCCGCTGGCGTGCAGATCCTCCGTCAGCCAGACCGCCTCAAAGCCGCTCTCTGCAAAATAGCGCAGCGAGTGGGCGAAGAGCTCGTCGTCGTCGGTCTTGAACCAGACCTCGCCGTCGGCGGTCAGGAAGTCCCGGTACTGCAGCAGCTGCCGCGGGTGGGTCAGGCGGCGCTTGTGGTGGCGGCGGCGGGGCCAGGGGTTGCAGAAGTTGATGCAGATGCGCCCGACGGCGTCCTCCGGGGAGAAGTACTCGCGGATTCGCGTGATGTCGCGCCGCACCAGGATTATGTTCTCCACCGGCTCCGGCGCCCAGGCGGCGGCAATGTTCCGCCGGGCGTCGCCGAGCACATCGGGGGAGATGTCCATGGCGATGAAGTTGACCTCCGGATTGGCCCGGCACAGCTGCGCGGTCGATACGCCCTTGCCGCAGCCCAGCTCCAGCCACAGCGGCCGCTCCGGGTGCGGAAAGCGAGTCCGCCAGCGGCCGCGGAATTCCTCCGGCCCGGCGGTGTACCAGGGGCAGTCGGCCAGCTCCGGGCGGGCCCACTTCTTTCTGCGCATATGCAAGGCAAACCAGCTTCCTTTCCGTTCGACGGGATACAATCCCATGATATTCTACACCATTGGGGGCTGGTTTTCAATGCAAAATTGCCATGGCGGAGGCAGTCTGCGCGGTTTGAAAGAGGCTGCCTCATGGGTGAGAAGCCCCACGCCTGCGCTTTCGTGGATTCATGATCCCGCATGCCTTTCCAAAGCCCGATCCCCGGAAATGCTGTGTTTCCCATGGCTTTCTTGATGAATGTGTTGTTGCGTGATTCGGCAGAGTCCTACTTTTCGTGACCGAAAAGTAGCAAAAGGTCCTGGGGGGGCCCTTGCGCGTGGGCCCCCCCAGACCCCCTGCGAGCGCTTTTGGACACGGGATCACAGCTGAATAGTTCGCAGGTCGCAAGGGCTGCTGCCCAATGGAGGGTGGAGTGACGCAGGGGGTGGGTTGGTGCGCGTTTTGGCTGATGTGAGCGATACATCGTGAAAGATATATTCCCCCAAATGGCCTTTTCGGAAGAATAGGGGGCCCGGGGGGAAGGGAAGCTCTTTTCCTCCAGGAAAAGAGTTCTCTTCCCCCCGGATCATCCCGCACTTTGCCCGCCATACATCTCGTGCCAGCGCTGCATGACCCAGTCGGGGAGGGCGTCGTCGGCGGGGGAGTAGTCGCGCTGATGGTACTGCTGCGCGGGAATGGGGCGGGCGGGCGGCGCGGGAGAGCGGCCTAAAGCGTGGCGGGCGCGGCGCTCACGGGCCTCGTCCACCGTGGTCACGCCGTCCTGCAGCATCCCGTCCAGCACCCGCCGCAGATACCGCCAGCGAAGGGAGCCGCCGGCGGCCGCCTCCTCCACCGCGTCCATCAGCAGCGCGTCTGCCTCCGCGCCCAGCCGATCATGATAGCTGTGCAGCTCCGCCCGCTGGCGCTCCGTCAGCTCCGGAACGTGCGCGCAGACATAGGCCTCTCCCGCCGATCCGCAGCGTGACGGCCTGACCCTGTCCGCTTTTTCCGGGAGATGAACCGCATCACCCTTGCTGCTGCTGCTGCCCCGGCTCTGCCGGCCCTCATCCGCGCGCGCGCCCGCGTCCAACAGCAGCAGCTTGAGATTGGGTTTGAGATTGAGATTGAGGTTGAGATTGAGGTTGAGATTGTGATGGTTGAGGGGCCTTGACCCCCCTTGAGGCCCCTTGCGGCAGGGCTTCGTCAGGCTCGGCGGGAATGGCGGCGGATGCGTCCTGCGCTTCGGTGATGCTGTCGGGCAGGGCGGCAGTGACCGCTTCCCGCGCAGGGGCTTCGGCGTCCTGTACTTCGGTGGGGTTGGGGGCGGATGCGTCCTGCGCTTCGGTGATGCTGTCGGGCAGGGCGGCAGTGACCGCTTCCTGCGCAGGGACTTCGGCGGGAACCTGACGGCGGAGCCATTCCTCCTTGCTCAGCGGCTCGCGGCCGGCCTTCAGCTCGCGGCTGCGGTACTGGCCGTACTGGCCGCCGATCATGCCCTGGCGGCGGCATTCCGCGTAGTGGGCCGCGGCCCGGTCCACGCCGTCCTTCATCTGCTCGAAGTATTCCGCCACCCGGTCGTCCGCGAACGCGCCCGGATTGCCCTCGCAGGAATAATTGTACAGCGCCTCGATCAGATAGCCGATCTGCTCCCTCGTGAGCCAGCGCAGCGCCCGCCCCATCTCCATGTGGAAGATCACAAAGCCCGGCCGCTCCTTTGCGTGTGCCATCATCGCACCTCCTTCGTCGTCATCAAAGGGAACATCCGTTCCCGTAATTGCTCACGGCAAGCATATCACAGCCGCGGCTCTTTGCCAACAGACAGCCTGCGCCAACCTACGCCAACCTACGACAACATACGACATTTCGATTCATCTGGTCAGATTTGCATAGACCACATCCGACATGGATTTGGCCGGAATCGCCCGCCCTTGGACAGTTTTGCGCCTGCCCCGAAGAAAGGCAGAAGCCCCGCAAAGTCCGGTGGCGGCGCGGTTTGCGGCCTTTCGGGGGAAAACGCATTTTTCGCAAAAACCGAAAAAATATTTCTGCCGCGCGCGGAAAAACTGCCGGAGGAACCGCCGCCTGCGCATGAAAAAGCCTCCCTCCCGGCGGGGAAGGAGGCGGAGCGGCGCATGCAAACCTTGCAAAATCCCTTCTCCCAAAAGAAAAGCCTTTGGGGAAAGATGGGGGCCTGGGGGAAGGAAAGCCCTTTTCGGCTTCGAAAAGGGTTTCCTTCCCCCAGAAGCTGCCGCAGCCGCGCAGAATCAGTCCTCGTGCGCGTCGCGGATGTCCGGGGTCGGCTCGCCGTTGCGGTGCATGGAGAAGGTGTCCATCGGGTAGGCGCGCAGGTTTTCGAGGACCTTGCGGCCGTCGGCGCGCTTGAGCAGGTTCTCGCGGGCGCGCTTGATCTCGGTCTCGGTGCGGTGCTTGGAGGGGCCGCCGACGCAGCCGCCGACGCAGGCCATGCCCTCGATGAAGTCCTCGGGCAGGCGGCCCAGCTTGAGCAGCTGCAGGGCCTTCTTGCATTCGGCGCCGCCGGCGCACTGCAGCAGCTTCAGGCCGGAGGTGTCCTCGCCGCGCTCCTGCATGCACTCGATGACCGCCGCGGCCACACCGCCGGAGGTGGCGAAGCGCTTGCCCCAGATGGAGGAAGCCTGGTAATCCTCCTCCACCGGCTCCAGGGCCACGTCGCGGGACTGCAGCAGGGAGCCCAGCTCGCCGTAGGTGATCGCGTAGTCGGCGTTGCCGGGGACGGATTCGTCCTTGCACTCGGCCTTCTTGGCGATGCAGGGGCCGATGAACACGGTGACGCAGCCGGGGTTCGTCGCCTTGAGCCAGCGGGAGACGGCGCACATCGGGCTGACCGTGCTGGAGAGGTTCTCCTCGTACTGCTTCGGGAAGTGCTTGCGCAGCATGTTGATGAAGGCGGGGCAGCAGGAGGTGGTCATCTTGCGGCCATCCCGGTAGGCCTCGGCCCACTCCAGGGACTCGTAGGCGGCGGTCATGTCGCCGCCCAGGCCGACCTCGACCATGTCCGCGAAGCCGATCTTCTTCAGCGCGGCGCGGACGGAGGCCATGCCGATGCCCTCGCCGAACTGGCCCTCGGTGGCGGGGGCGCACATCGCGATGACCTTATCCCCGGCCTTCAGGTGACGGATGATGTCCACCAGGTAGACCTTGGAGCCGATCGCGGCGAAGGGGCAGGTGTGGATGCACTGGCCGCACTGGATGCACTTCTCCTCGTCGATGACGCACAGACCGTTCTCGTCATAGGAGGTGGCGCCGACGGGGCAGACGGACTTGCAGGGGCGCACCATATGCACGATGGCGCCGTAGGGGCAGGCCTGGGCGCACATGCCGCACTCCTTGCACTTGAGGGGATCAATCCGCATGCGGTGGTCGCCGCGGGTCAGCGCGCCGAAGCGGCAGGAGTTCAGGCAGGCCTTGCCCATGCACAGGCGGCAGTTGTCCGTGACGGTGTAGGTGGACAGCGGGCAGTCCTGGCAGGCGGCCTCGATCACCTGCACCTCCAGGTTCGGGTCATTGCCGGGCAGGGCGTTGCCCATGGCCAGATAGATGCGCCCGCGGACGATCTCCCGCTCCTTGTAGATGCAGCAGCGGTAGTTGGGCTTGGGGCCGGGGATGAGGGTGCGGACCAGCTCCTCGCGGGAGAGGTGATCCAGCTTGTCCTCCCAGGCCAGCCGGGCGACTTCCGTGATGACGCGGTGTTTGAATTCCAGAATGGCAACGTCGTTGGTAACCAAGTGTGCTCCCCCTCTAAATCCTTCCAGGTCATGTCCTTCGTCAAAACCGCCCCTCCGCTCCGTGCAGGAGGGAGGGGCAGGGGTAAAGGCAAGGGATTAATCGTCGTCCTCGTCGTCGGTCTTGACGGCCGCGGCGATGATCTTGTCGGCCACGTCCTTCGGGACCTCCTCATAGCGCTCGAAGCTCATGGTGAAGGAGCCGCGGGCCTGGGTCATGGAGCGCAGGTCGGTGGCGTACTTGAGCATCTCGCTCTGCGGGGCCTCGGCGACGACCTTCTGCAGGCCGTCCTCCTGGTTCATGCCGATGATGCGGCCGCGGCGCTTGTTCATGTCGCCCATGATGTCGCCCATGTACTCGTCGGGGACCAGCACTTCCACGTGCATGATGGGCTCCAGCAGCACGGGGGACGCCTCGGAGCAGCCCTTCTTGTAGGCCAGGCGGGCAGCGGTCTTGAAGGCCATTTCGGAGGAGTCGACCGGGTGATAGCTGCCGTCATAGAGCTTGGCGTGCAGGTGCACCATGGGATAGCCGGCCAGCACGCCGTGCACGATGTTCTCGCGCAGGCCCTTCTCGACGGAGGGGATGAAGTTGCGCGGCACGGCGCCGCCCACGACGGCATCCTCGAATTCGAAATCGGTCTCGGAATCGGTGATCGGGCTGAACTCGATCCACACGTCGCCGAACTGGCCGTGGCCGCCGGTCTGCTTCTTGTGGCG
>CAMNHF010000088.1 GCA_946538975.1 uncultured Clostridia bacterium
AGGTGGAGGAGTAGCGGCCGCCGATGTAGTCGTCCATGAAGAAGGCGGCCAGGTAATCGCTGCTGTGCGCCAGCGGGGAGGTCTCGCTGGTGACGGCGGTCATGTGGCGGCTCGGATCAAGTCCGGCGGCCCGCAGCGCTTCCTTCACGAAGGACTCGTTGGTCAGCGTCTCCAGCGTGGTGCCGGATTTGGACACGAGGATGAACAGCGCGTGGGCCAGATCGGTGCTCTTGAGCACGGCCGCCGCGTCGTCCGGGTCGACGTTGCTGATGAACTTCGCCTCCATGCGCATCAGGCCCTGCTGCCGCGCCCAGCCCTCCAGGGCCAGATACATCGCGCGGGGGCCCAGGTCGCTGCCGCCGATGCCGATCTGCACCACGGTGGTGAAGGGCTCGCCCTGCTCATTCACGATCTTCCCGGCGTGCACGTCCCGCGCGAAGGCCGCGACCTTCTCCTGCTGCGCCACGTAGAAGGCGCGCTTGTCCACGCCGTCCGCGATGACTGCGCCGCCCTGCTGGCCGCGGGTCAGCTGATGCAGCACCAGCCGCCGCTCGCCCGTGTTGATGACCTCGCCGCCCAGCAGCGCGCGGTATTTCTCCGCCAGCTCGGCCTCCTTCGCCAGCTCCGCGAGGGCCGCCAGCACCGTGTCGTCCACCTGCTTGGCGGCGTAGTGGTAGCTCAGCCCCGCCGCCATCGGCACCGCGTAGGCCGCCACGCGGCGGGCGCCTTCCTCGCCGCTCATCACTTCCTGCAGCCGCACGCGTCCCTTGAGGGTCTGCAGCCGCGCGTAGGCTGCCAGAGTGTCCAGGTTCTTCCAATTCGCCATGATATTCACCTCATCGAAGCAGTTCTTTGCTTTCGCCGCTTTGATTATACTATAAAACACGGTGGAAATCAATCCGGAATTGACGTGGATCCGGGCTCCTGCGTGACGCAGGATCGGGCATGGTGCAGGCGGAAGGGCTTGCTTTTTTCCGCCGCCGTGATAGAATCGTGACATAAAGATGCCGCACAGCGCCCAACGCACGCAGGAAAAGGAGATTGCAAATGAAACACTTCGCCGCCGTCATCCTGGTTCTTCTGCTCTCGATCTGCGCGAAAGCCTCAGCCGAAGACAGGCCCAGGATCACCCAGCCGCCGCAGCCAACCTGGCCTGAAGCGACTCCGCGCGTGATTGGCGACCCGCTTCCTGCCGAGGAATACGGCTATCCGGCCGCGGTCAAGGGCTATACCTTTGTTTCCCTGCGCGGCATGGATTTCGACTGGTTCAGCCTCCCGGATACATTGATGATACAGGCCGTGTACCGCTTCTTCGAGGAGGTCTATCCGGGATGCCGGCTGGAGCAGCTCCGGGAGTTCACGCTGCTGAAGGACGCGCAGTTTTCCATCAAAGCGGACTGGATCGCCGCCCTCCCCGAGGAATACCGCGATGACATGCTGTTTATCAACTGCCATGCGCTGCGCTTTGCACATCCTCTGGTGGAAAGCGCGCAGTTCGATATCCTGCTGGATTACTACGGACAGAGCGTGTTCTTTACCGATGCGCCGTTCATGGCGGAGGATCTGGCAGCCTTTGCGCGCTCGCCCGTCACCCGGGAAGATGCCCTCCGGATCGCGATGACGGAATACACCGCGCGCTTATCCGAAAGCAGTCTCCCCGTGCCCGGCGAGGAGGAACTGGCGGCGCTGCGCCTGCAGACAAAGTATGTGGTTTATCCTGGGTTTTCTCAGGATGAATACCTGCGCATGTGGCATATTGCCTTCTGCGAGCCGCAGACACCCTTCGACAGCGCCGCGGACCCGGCTTCAGAAGTGTTCTATATCGAAATCAATGCGGACACCGGAGAGGTCGTCATTCAGTACCTGACATCGGAGCCGGCGCGGAAGATCCTGCTGAAGCTCCTTGACGACGAGAACTGACGGCGATTCCCGCTTCCGCGCAATGCAGCCCTGCCCAATCCGCGGCGGGGCTGTTTTCGCTGCGGTTTTTTTGTTCGTCATTCCGAAAAGCGCCATTTTCCCGATTCCCCTATGAATGCGGCCCGTTTTGTGGTATCATGCGGGAGAGCTGAGCGCGGAACGGAGTTCATACTCAGTTCAGGTTTGCGGAGTAGATTTATGCTGTCGGGATTTGCCCGGGCAGGAGGAACGGATATGCTGGAACTGAGAGACATCACCAAGATTTACCCGGCGGGCGGGGATGACGTGGAGGCGCTCCGCGGCATCAGCCTCCGGCTGCGCAGGAATGAGTTTGTCGCCATTCTCGGCCCCTCCGGCTGCGGCAAAACCACACTGCTGAACATCGTCGGCGGGCTGGATCAGTACACCTCCGGCGACCTCATCATCAACGGCCGCTCCACGAAGGATTTCCGCGACCGGGACTGGGACGCCTACCGCAACCACTCCATCGGCTTTGTGTTCCAGAGCTACAACCTGATCCCCCATCAGACGGTGCTGCAGAATGTGGAGCTGGCGCTGACCCTGTCGGGCGTCTCCCGGCAGGAGCGCCGCCGCCGGGCGAAGGAAGCCCTGGAGAAGGTCGGTCTGGGCGATCAGCTGCGGAAGAAGCCGGCCGAGATGAGCGGCGGCCAGATGCAGCGTGTGGCCATCGCCCGGGCCATCGTCAACGATCCGGACATCATCCTCGCCGACGAGCCCACCGGCGCCCTGGACACCGAGACCAGCGTGCAGGTGATGGACATCCTGAAGGAGATTGCCGGCGACCGCCTCGTCATCATGGTCACCCACAACCCGGAGCTGGCGGAGCGCTACGCCACCCGCATCATCCGGATGCTGGACGGCCGCATCACCGACGACGCCTGCCCCATGACCGACGCGGAGGCCCATGAAGAGGCGAAGGCTGACGAGCAGCGCCGCCGCGAGAAGGCCAGCCAGAAGCTGCCCAGCATGTCCCTCCTGACCTCCTTCGGCCTGTCGCTGAAGAACCTCTTCACCAAGAAGGGCCGCACCGTGCTGACCAGCTTTGCCGGCTCCATCGGCATCATCGGCATCGCGCTGATCTACGCGGTCTCCCACGGCATGACCGGCTACATCTCCACCGTGCAGGAGGAGACGCTGTCCTCCTATCCGCTGACGCTGGAGGCCCGGCACACGGACCTGTCCAGCCTGGTGCAGAGCTTCGCGGGCCAGCGGAGCAGCCGCGTCGAGCATCCGGACGACGGCCTCTACCAGCGCACCGGCATCTACGAGATGGTCAACGCCCTCGCCTCCGTGGACGAGCGGCAGAACGACCTGGGCGCCTTCAAGACGCACCTGGACGCCGTCCGCGCCGACCCGGCCAGCGAAAGCCCGCTGAAAACCGCCGTCAGCGGCGTGCAGTACACCTATGACATCGACCTGCAGGTCTGCACGAAGAACGTGGACGGCCAGATCATCGTCTCCGACCCGCAAGCCGCGATGCGCGATCTGATGAGCAGCATGTTCTCCATGGACATGTCCTCGATGAGCAGCATGCAGCAGAGCTCCTCCATATTCTCCTCCTCCGCGGTCACGTCCCGCTCGTCCCTGTGGCGGGAAATGCTGCCCGGTGAGGACGGCGCGGTGCTCAGCCCGCTGTTCGAGAAGCAGTACGACCTGCTCTGGGGCCGCTGGCCCAGCCGATACGACGAGGTGGTCATCATCGCGGACGAGGACGGGGAGATGAGCGACATCATGCTCTACGCCCTCGGCCTGATCCCCCGCGAGGAGGTGGAGGCCCTGATGGCCGCCTCCATGAACCGCGAGGCCATCGAATACGAGGCGCGGCACTGGTCCTGGGAGGAGCTGGGCAGCCTCGACTTCCGCGTCATCCAGAAGGGCGACCGGTACGTGGCGGACAGCACCACCGGCCTGTACAGCGACCTGCAGGCCAGCGAGGCGGGCATGCAGTACCTCTACGACAATGCCCTGCGGCTGCGGGTGGTCGGCGTGATCCGGCCGGCGGAGGACGCCCTCGCCACGATGATCACCAGCGGCGTCGGCTACACCTCCCTGCTGACCGAACACCTGATGGAGAACGGCCGCCAGTCCGCGGCGGTGCAGGCCCAGCTGGCCTCGCCGGGCACGGACATCCTGACCGGCCTGCCCTTCCCCGACGAGGGAAAGCTGACCGAGGAAGAGAAGGCCGCCGCCTTCCGCCGGTACCTGAAGGAGCTGGGCAGCGAGGAGAAGGCCGCCTGCTACATCCGCATCAAGTCCACCCCCGATGAGGAAACCATCGCCTCCCTGGTGGCGCAGCAGATGGCCGGGCTGGACCGCGGCAAGATTGAAGCCATGATGACCGGCCCCATCGCGGAGCAGATGGGCGTGGACAGCACCATGGTGACCGCCTACCTGGCAGGCCGCACGGACGAGGAGCTGATGAGCCTGGTGGAGCAGATGCTCACGCGGCAGATCCGCAGCCAGTACGCCGAGCAGGCCGCCGCACAGCTGCAGCGGGTTCCGGCAGCCCAGCTGGCGATGCTCCTGCAGATGGAGTCGCAGGGCTACACCGACGCGCAGTGCGCCGCATACTACGACAGCGTGCTGACCTTCTCCACCTCCACCCTGGCGCAGAACCTGAGCGCCATGGGCTGGGTTGATCCCGACCGGCCCAGCGGCATCAGCCTGTATGCCTCCACCTTCGCCGGCAAGGACGAGATCGAGCGGGCCATCACGGATTACAACGAAGGCGTGGACGAGCTGGCGCGAATCTCCTACACCGATTACGTCGGCCTGATGATGTCCTCGGTCACGACCATCATCGACGCCATCACCTATGTGCTGATCGCCTTCGTCGCCATCTCGCTGATCGTCTCCTCCATCATGATCGGCGTCATCACGCTGATCTCCGTGCAGGAGCGGACGAAGGAAATCGGCATCCTGCGCGCCATCGGCGCCTCCAAGCGCAACGTCTCCAGCATGTTCAACGCGGAGACCGTCATCATCGGCTTCACCTCCGGCGCGCTGGGCATCGGCGTCACCTACCTGCTGTGCATCGTGATCAACCTGATCCTGCACCGGCTGACCGGCCTCAACAACCTGAACGCGGTGCTGGACATCCGCACCGCGCTGATCCTGGTCGGCATCAGCATGCTGCTGACGCTGATCGCCGGCATCATCCCCTCTCGCAGCGCCGCCCGGAAGGATCCGGTGGTCGCCCTGCGCACGGAGTAAGCACCGGGAAAACCAAAAAGCGGAACCGTCCTGCCGCCGGAAGGGGCAGCGGTTCCGCTTTTCTATTGCTGTCAGATCCGGGCGCCGTGTCTCCGCCGGCGGGACCGCACCAGGAGGGCCAGCGCGAACACGGCCAGATCGAACAGGATGCGCAGCCCGGAGGCCGCGAACTCCGGCCCCCGCTGCCACACGAAGGCCGCGATGTAATCCAGCGCGTGGATCACGAGGAAGAGCAGGGCGTCCTCCCCGATGCGGCGCAGCGGCCAGGCGAGGCGCGGCCGGCGGCTCAGCAGCACGCACAGCTCCGAAAAGCAGATCACCCCGGCGGCAGCGCACAGGCAGCACAGCGGCCACAGGGTGTAGCGGCGCACGGCCAGCTCCATGTAGGTCCATTCGGCAGGGTTCGGGAAGGTCAGGTACAGCGTGCCCAGCCAGACGGCGCCGCTCACCGCCGCGGTGAGGCCCGGCCGCCGCGTCCAGTCAAGGCGCTGCAGCGTCTGTCCCAGCTGGAAGAACAGGAACACCGCCAGCGCGATGTCCAGCGAAAAGGGCAGAAAGCCCAGCCGCGCGCCCAGCCAGGCCCCCGCCGACGACACCGCCGCGGCCAGCGGCCAGTGAAGGCGCTGCGGCGTGCGCAGGTGCATCAGGTCGTACAGCCCACGCCCGACAAACAGCGCGGCGAAGAACCACGGGATGCCCAGGGCCGGGATATCCACCCCGGCGAAGCGCTCCCACACGCCGCTTGCCACGGTCAGCATCAGCGCCTTGTCCCGCCACCAGCCGGCTGAGAGAAGCCGCCCCGGATGGCCGAGAAGCTCCCACAGGGCGCCGATCCCCGCGGCGATGAGCAGCGGCAGCAGCAGATGGCGTGCGGCTTTTTTCGTCTTCCTGCGGAATTCCTCCGGGGAAGCCGAGCAGCGGAAGGTCAGGCTGCTGAGCACAAAGTACAGCGGCATATGGAAGGAGAAGATCACGCCCCGGGTTACGCTGCCCGCCACGGTGCCGCCCACCGTGTGGCCCAGCACGACCAGGAGCAGGCCCAGCCCCTTGGCGATGTCAATCCACGCGACGCGCTCCCGCTGCAAGCCCGTCCCCTCCCCTCGTCGCTTCTTTCATCAGAGAAGCCCCGGCGGCTGGCCGGGGCGGATGTCGGTTCAGAGAATCAGTTGGAGGAGGTGGAGGAGGAGCTCTCGCTGGCCTCCTCGGTCTCCGTCTCCGGCTTCGTCCACTGGAAGCCGGGGGTTATGAATTCCACGGTGATCTGCTTGTCCTGCGCGATGTTGTGGCGGAAGCCGTCCGTGGTGCGGTAGCTGGTGACCACCATGGTCATGCGGCCGATGGTCTCCGTGGGCTGGATGAAGTCGGAGAAGTGCATCCGGCCGTGGCGGGTGCTCTCCAGCTCCATCAGCGTATCCAGGTTGTAGCCGGTGAAGGAGTTCGTGCCGTCGGTGCAGCACACGAGCGGCTGGCCATACATATCCCAGCAGGTGACGGTGAAGTAGAACCGCTCGATCTCCATGTCGCTCTCGTTGAGCACCAGCATCTTGACCTGATTGTTCTGCAGGTAGAAGTCGGTGATCCGCAGGGCCTCGTCGTAGCTGCCCACGCTCACGATGGCGGAGCAGGTGTAGCCGCCGTCCTCGGTGGTGCCGACGATCCGCACGGAGCCCCAGCGGCGGCCGCGCACAGTCGCCTTCGTGTCCGTGCCGGAGACCACGGCGATGTTCTCATCCTCGCTGTACCAGCTCATCTTGGTGATGCTGGCGTCGCTGGGCTCCAGCTCGGCGTACAGGGACAGATACTTGCCCACGCCGACGCGGCCGGTGTCCTTTTTCATGTGGACGCCCGTCACCGGCTGGGTCACGCGCACATTGATGGCGGCGGAGCGATTGCTGCCGTCCGTGGCCCGCGCGATGATCCGGGTCTCGCCGCGCTTCACCGCGTGCACGGTGCCGTCCTGATCGACAGTGGCCACGCGCGTATTCTCCGAGGTCAGCGTGACGCCCGTGCTGGTGGCGTCGGCCGGTTCCGTGTACCAGGAAACCGTGCCGCTCTCGCCCACGGGAATCGTGATCGAGCTCTGGGTGAAGCGCACGCGGGTCACCGGCTGGGTCACGGTCACGACTGCGGTGGCCGTGATCGACGGATCCGCCTTGCAGGCCGCGGTTACCGTGCACTGGCCGGCCTTGACCGGCGTGATGTAGCCGTTGTTATTGATGCGGGCGATGGAGGTGTCCGAGGAGGTCCAGGTGACCTCGCGGTTGTTGGCGTTGGAGGGAATCACGGTCGCCCGGATCGTCTTGTTGTAGCCCACGGCCACAGTCACCGCGGTCTCATTCAGGTTGATGCCGGTGGGCATCTGGGCGACGGTGATCGTGTAGGTGGCGGAGCGGCGGGAGCCGTCCTTCGCGGTGGCCGTGATCTCCGCGGAGCCGCGGGAGACGCCGGTCACCACGCCGTATTCATCCACGGTGGCCACGGTGGGCCTGCCGCTCTTCCAGGTGACGTCCTTGATGTCCGCGTTATCGGGCGAAATCTCCGCGCTCAGCCGCACGCTGCCGCCCACGCCGATGGACCTCTGCGGCGAGGTGATCTTGATGCTGCGCACCCGCTGGACAATCAGCAGATGGTACTGCTTGCGCACTTCCGGGTTCAGCGTGCTGGCGATGGTCAGGATGCACTCGCCCGGGGCCTTGCACTGGATCTCATGGTTGCTGATGCGCAGCAGATCCTTCACGGTGTAGTCCACCTGCTGCGTCAGGGCGACCAGGCTGCCGCCGGAGCCTTCCACCGGCTGCGGGGCGGGGATCTCGGCGCTCATGTTCCAGGTGCGGCGGCTGGCGTCGTTCGGCGTGCAGCTCGCGCTCAGCTCATTGTCGTAGCCCACGTACAGCACCAGCACCGGCAGGTCGGACTCCAGCTTCAGCAGCCCCTCCAGCGACGGGTCGTCCGGCTCCAGCACGGTCAGGCTGTTCTCCTTGACCGTGATGCCGGTCACCGGCCGCTGAATGGTCAGGGTGATCCTGGCCGTGTAGTTCTTCCGCCCCACGGACAGGCTGGCCGAAATCGTGACCTCGCCCTTGCTGACGGCGCGCACGAGGCCGTTGTCATCCACCGTCGCGTACCGCTGGGCCGAGGATTTGTAGGTCACGGTGCCCTCCGCAGCGTCCCCCTGCCGGATCAGCTTCAGCTGCAGGGTCTCTCCCTCGAAGAGGGTGGTCACGGATTTGTCAAAGGCAAAATTGCTGTCCGCCAGCGCCGCCGCTGCCGCGAACATCACACACAGTGTCACCGCCAGCGCCATCAGCGGGCGGATCCATTTCCGGTTTTGCAGCATGCTTCATTCTCCTCCCAGCGCCCCGTCCGGGGCCTCATGCTTACGGAGGCCATCGCCTCTCACTGAATCAGACGAAAGGGAAGGCCGTTTTCTTCCATCCCTTTACAAGTATAGCCGGGAAAACCGAAAAATCAACCATTTTTTGCAGTGCGGCCCATTCTTTCGCCTACGCCGGGATTGTTACATTCTGAAACAAAGTTTGCCGTTATATTAATGATATTTTAATTTTTTGTTTCGCGTTCGTGATGTTTTTGCCTTGCATGCTTCACAGTTTTGTTGTAAAATGCTTTCTGGAGGAGGTGGACGCTGATGAAGCACAGATGGCTGAGCTGCGCGCTGGCGGCATGCATGCTGCTGAGCCGGGCCGCGGCGGAGATCATCCCGCTGGGGACGGAGCAGCCGGAGAGCCTGCCGAGCGCCGCGCCTGTGGAAACCGCCGCGCCGGAGGCAGAACCGGCCGCGGCGCAGGAAACCGAAAGCGAGGCCGAAGCCGCGGCGATCCCCTCCGTGACGGAGCAGGGCCTCAGCCTCGGCATCCACAGCCTGCGCTATCCCCAGGTCAACGGCCTGGCGGACGCGGAGATCGAGGCGCAGCTGAATCAGGACATCCGGGACGCCGGCGATGTCGCCGGACTGAGCGCCCGCCTGGCCCTGGTGATGAGCGGCAGCATGCCGCTTCTGAGCGACAGCCGCGTTGCCTGGGAGGGCGATGTCTTCTCCTGCGTGCTGCGGGCAGAGGGGCCGCTCACGGACACCCGCTGGGCGGAGCGCTGGGCCTGCGTCAACAGGGATACCCGCACCGGCCGTGACATCGCCCTCGCGGATCTGTTCACCGACGGGGAGGCCGCGCTGGAGCGGCTGGCCGAACGGCTGGAGGAGCTGCAGGGCGCCCTCAGCGCCCACCTGATGGAGGGCAGCCTGACGCCCGTGCCGGCTGTGTTCGGCATCGACATGAGCGGCCTGACCCTGTATTATCCGATGGCGCAGTATACCCGGCTGAACGGCCGCTGCGGCACGGTGCACTTCACCTGGGGCGAGCTGCGCGAGGAGCTGGATCTCACGCCAGGCGGCCTGCTGGACCGCTTCGGCGTGGCGGCGCAGCTGGCCCTCGGCGCGGACAGCAGGGAGGCGATCCGCCGCTGCGCCGAGGAGGGCACATTCCCCGGCTTCCCGGCGGCCCTCGGCGACGACTGCGCGGAGATCAAGGCGCGCATCGGCCTGGAGACCGACCCCGACTTCTACACCGACGGCCGCCTTCTCTCCCCAGACACCGCCATCTGCCGCGGCTGCTGGCTGATGACCGACCGGCTGCGGGAGAAGGACCTGACCGGCAGCGTCGTGCTGGGCCTGCGGGCCGACCGGCTCTGCCTGTGGGGCCTGTGCACCGGCGTGACCACCCGCGCGGACTGGCAGGCCGCCCTGGGCAGCCCGGACAGCAGCGTCACCCTCGGGGCGGAGGCCGCGGAGGGCATGCGCATGGTGCCCGGCGTCAGCGATTATTACCGCCTCGGCGAGCGGCTGCTGCGGCTGCACGCGGATGAGGACGGCATTCTGCGGACCGTCATTCTGCAATAAAAGCTGCAAAAACCACAGGATCCATTCCGTCCCCGCCGGCCCTGCCGCGAGGGGCGATTCCGCCTGGAAGCAGGCAACAGGAGATGAGTATATTGGCACAAGCGGCAAAACGGACCAAACAGCGCAGGGAGAGCGAAAACAGCCCCGTGGCAAGATTCTTCGGGGGCGTCGCGCTGATCGCCCTGGGCGTGCTGATCTTCCTCGCCGTCGCGCTGAAAATGACCGGTGATCTCTTCAGCGGGCTGCGGCTGGTGAGCGGCGCCCTGTGCGGCAGCATGGCCTGGCTGCTTCCGCTGCTGCTCATACCGGGCGGCATACTGGTGATGGCGACCATCCAGCGGCCTGTGCAGCTGCGCTCTTTTGTGCTGTGCTGCGTGTTCTTCCTGCTGGCGGCGACGCTGGCCAACGTCATCACCTTCGTGCCCGGCAGCCCGCCCCAGCCCATCACCCAGTGGGCCTCCCCCTCGGATTATCTGGCCGCGCTGAGCAATGTGTGGATCGGCGGCATGGCCGGCAAGCCTGTCGGCGGCGGCGCCCTGGGCATGGTCGTGTCCTGGCCGCTGTGGAAGCTGGTCGGCACGGTGCTCTCCGCCCTGCTGCTCATCGCGGGGATGGTGGCTGTGCTGGTGTTCCTCTTCCGGGTGAATCCCAAGCAGCTCACCGCCTGGATGCAGCAGCGGCTGGATGCGCTCAGCGCCCGCCGCGAGGAGCGCACCGCCGAACGGGAGCGCGCGCAGATCGAGGCCGAGCGGGAGGCAGCGGAGAAGCTGCGCCGTCAGCAGCCGGAGACGGAGGCGCCCCAGCCCGCCGTCACCGGTTTCGGCGTGCGCACGCAGCAGCAGCCCGCGCCGCAGCAGCCCCAGGCCCCGGTATACGGCTTCGGACCCGCCGCCGGAGAGGCCGACGACAGCTACCGGCTGCCCTTGAATGTGGCCTCCGCCCCGCGGACGGACAGCGGCAAAAAGGCCTCCCTGCGCCAGACACTGGGCAAGATCTTCAGCCGCGATGAGCGTGAGCAGCCGGCCCGCAAACCCGCCGCACCGGCCCCGGCCGAGAGCGCCGCGCCGATGCCCCCCGTGCCTGCCGCGGCCGGCGGCTCCGTGGTGCGCAGCGCGCCCTTCCGGCCCATGACCACGATGCCCGCCGCCTCCCCGCAGCCGCTGCCCTTTGAGATGCCGGCCTCCCCGGAGATGGACGAGCCCTTTGTCAATCCGATGACCCCGGAAGCCGAGCCAGCCATTCCCGACGACGAGCCGCCCTTCGATGTGGACGAGCCCGCGCCGGCCCCCGTGGTGCCCGCGGCTCCGCC
>CAMNHF010000089.1 GCA_946538975.1 uncultured Clostridia bacterium
TCGAGCGGAAGTACCTGACGAGCTATCCGGAGATGAAGGGGAAGTACAGCTTCCATCTGTGCCACAGTGCGGACGGGGTGAGCGTATGAAGTGTGTGATTCTGGCCGCGGGGTATGCGACGAGACTGTATCCGCTGACGGAGAACTTCCCGAAGCCGCTGCTGAAGGTGGGGGAGAAGGCGATCCTGGACTGGCTGATTGAGGACATCGGGGAGCTGGCGGAGGAATACATCGTGATCTCCAACCACAAGTTCGCGCAGCACTTCGCACAATGGGCCGCGGGGCGCGGGGAGAAGATCACGGTGCTGGATGACGGCACGGAGAGCAATGAGACCCGGCTGGGCGCGGTGCGGGACATCCAGTTCGCCATCGACACGCTGCACCCGGACGACGACCTGCTGGTGATCGCGGGGGACAACCTGCTGGACTTCTCGCTGCGGGGCTTCATCGCGTACGCGCGGGAGAAGGGCACAGCCTGCATCATGCGCTACTGGGAGCCCAGTATCGAGAAGCTGCGCAAGACGGGCGTGGCGCAGGTGGACGAGGACGGGCTGATCCTGTCGATGGAAGAAAAGCCGGCGGAGCCGAAGAGCCACTGGTGCACGCCGCCGTTCTACTGGTACCGGCGGGAGGACGTGCACCTGGTGAAGACGGGCATTGAGGCGGGCTGCGGGGTGGACGCGCCGGGCAGCTTCATCGCGTGGCTGTGCACGCAGACCCCGGTGCACGCCTGGGAGATGCCGGGCAAGCGGTACGACATCGGCAATCTGGAGAGCTACCGGCAGGTGCAGGAGCAGTATCGGGGGATCGGCGGCTGATCCCGGAGGAGTCGAGGCATGAACAGCAACTGGTTCAAGCTGGTGATGAAGCTGACAGGGGTGCGGTACGGCAAGGGCCTTCAGCTCAAGGGCGTGCCGGTGATCTTCAACCAGCGGGGCGCGGAGCTCACGATCGGGGACGGCTGCGTGATCAAGTCGTCCTTCCTGTCCAATCTGGTGGGCCTGTACAGCCGCACGATCATCGTCACCCGCAGGCCGGACGCCTATATCCGGATCGGGAGCCACGTGGGCATTTCCGGCGCGACGATCTTCGCCCGCAAGGGCATCACGATCGGCGACCACACCGCGATCGGCGGCAATGTGAAGATTCTGGACAATGACTTCCACCCGGTGGAGCTGGAGGCGCGCCAGCGGTACCACAGCGGCGGCAGCGCCGATCCGGAGCTGATCCCCGCCCGGGAGATCGTCATCGGCAATAACTGCTTCATCGGCTGCAATGCGATCATCCTCAAGGGCACCGTCCTGGGGGATGGCTGCGTGGTGGGGGCCGGCGCGGTGGTGGCCGGAAGGTTCGAGCCGGGCTGCGTCATCGCGGGCAACCCCGCCCGTGTCATCAGAAAACTGGGAGAGGCCAAGGCATGAAGAAAAAGCTGCTGATCTACGCGCATTACTACATCCCCGACACGGCGTCCACCGGGCAGATCGTCCGGGAGCTGGCGGAGGGCCTGCTGGACGCCTTTGACATCACGGTGATCTGCGTGGTGCCCTCCTACAGCGGGAAGATTGACCCGCAGTGGAAGACGCAGCGCTTCTACCGCGAGGAGCTGAACGGCGTGCACGTCCTGCGCATCCGCGTGCCGGAGTTCACCAAGGCCGACAAGCTCAGCCGCATCCGCAACATTGTCGCCTACTTCCTGGGCGCGCGGAAGGCCACGCGGATGCTGGGCGATTTCGACGCGGTGTTCACGATCTCCCAGCCGCCGGTGCTGGGCGGCATGCTGGGCGTGTACGGCAAGCGGAAGAAGAAGGCGCCGCTGGTGTACAACATCCAGGACTTCAACCCGGAGCAGATCCTCGCGGTGAACTACGGCGGCGGCGGGCTGGTGACCGGCCTGATGATGCGGCTGGACAAGCGCTCCTGCCGGGAGAGCGACCTGGTGATCACCGTGGGCCGCGACCTGGTGGAGACGATGCGCCGCCGCTTCGAGGGCGAAAGGCTGCCCCGCACGGTCATGATCAACAACTGGATCGACGAGAAGACCATCTATCCCCTGCCCGCGGACGACCCGCAGGTGGCGGCCTTCCGGCGGCGGTGGGGGCTGGAGGGCAAGTTTGTCATCATGTACTCCGGCAACCTGGGCCTCTATTACGACCTGGAAAACCTGCTCCCGCTGGCGAAGCAGTTCCGTGGCGCGAAGAGCGCGGACGGCCGGGACGCGGTGTTCGCCTGGGTGGGCGACGGCGCGGTGAAAGCCCGCATGGAGGAGATCGCCCGGGAGCAGCAGCTGGACAACTGCGTCTTCATCCCCTATCAGGCGAAGGAAGACCTGATCTGGAGCCTGAACGCGGGCGACGTGCACTGGTGCGTCAACGCGCGGGGCATCAAGGGCGTGTCCTGCCCGTCCAAGGCCTACGGCATCTGGGGCGTGGGCAAGCCCCTGCTGGGCGTGCTGGAGGAGGGCAGCGAGATCCGCATGCTCATCGACGAGACGTGCAGCGGCCTCACCTGCGAGCCGGGCGAATACGACCGCGTGGCAGAGAACATCCGCCGCTTCCTGCAGATGGATGCGGACAGCCTCCGGGCGATGGGCGCGCGCGGCCACGACTACCTGATGGAGCATCTGACCCGGGCGGTGTCGGTGGCGGCCTACCGGAAGGAGATTCTGGCCCTGTGCGGGAAGGAGGGGCGGTAAATGGCGACGATCACCTCGCTGACCCTGACGCGCAATGAGGCGAAGAACATCACCGAATGCCTCGCCTCGGTGGCGCCCATCGTCGACCGGATGGTCGTGATGGACAATTTCAGCCCCGACGGCTCCCGGGAGCTGGCCGAGGCGGCCGGCGCGGAGGTCTGGCAGGACGAGGGCGACTACCGGGCGCGCTTCGCCCTGGGCGTCTCGGAGCTGACCCATATCGATACGGACTGGATCCTGTTCATCGACGCGGACGAGCGGCTGACGGAGGAATCCCGGCGGGAGCTGAAGGAAATGTGCGACCGGTACGCGGGCGATCCGGAGGTGACCGGCATCGTGGTGCGCTACCGCACGAACTTCCTGGGCCGCGATCTCCGGCACGGCGGCTTCTATCCGCTCAAGAAGCTCCGCGTGTTCAAGCCGGGCTGCTTCCGCATGGAGCAGCTGGAGCTGGATTCCCACATCCTGCTCACCCGCGGGCGGTCGGTGGAGATGAAGACGGACCTTCTGCACATGGACTTCAAGGGCCTGTCGAACTGGGTCACCCGGCACAACAACTACGCGGAGCGGGCGGCGAAGGATTTCTTCCACAAGCGCGACGGGGCGGAGACCGTGGACACCGAGGGGCTGGAGCCCACGGCGCGGGTCAAGCGGCTGCTGAAGTACGGCGTGTACTACAAACTGCCCGGCGGCTTGCGCGCGCACCTGTTCTATATCTACTGCTACTGGCTGCGGCTGGGCTTCCTGGACGGCCGGCCGGGGAAAATCTACGCCTTCCTGCACAGCTACTGGTACCGCTATCTGGTGGACGCCTATATCTACGAGAAGGAAAACGCGGCAAAGCAGCCGCAGGAAAGGAGCAGTGTGAAATGAAAGTGGTTCTGCTGGCGGGCGGCTTCGGCACGCGCATCTCGGAGGAAACCCGCTTCCGCCCCAAGCCGATGATCGAGATCGGCGGACGGCCCATCCTGTGGCACATCATGAAGGAATACAGCTATTACGGCTTCAATGACTTCATCATCTGCGCGGGCTACAAGCAGCACATGATCAAGGAATGGTTCGCGGACTACTTCCTGTACAACAGCGACGTCACCTTTGATTACACCGAGGGCCGCGGCGCGATGACCGTGCATCAGCAGCGCTGCGAGCCGTGGCGCGTGACCGTGGTGGACACCGGCCTGGGCACGATGACCGGCGGCCGCATCAAGCGCGTGCAGCCCTACATCGGCAATGAGCCCTTCATGATGACCTACGGTGACGGCGTGTGCGATGTGGACATCGGCGACCTGCTGCGCTTCCACCAGGCCCACGGCAAGATCGCCACGCTGACCGCCGTGAAGCTGGAGCAGCAGAAGGGCGTGCTGGACATCGGCGGCGACTTCACGGTCCGGGCCTTCCGCGAGAAGAGCCTGGCCGACGGCGCGCCGATCAACGCCGGCTACATGGTGCTGCAGCCGGAGATCTTCGACCTGATCGAGGGGGACAGCACGGTCTTCGAGCGGGAGCCGCTGGAAACCCTGGCGGCCCGGGGCGAGCTGATGAGCTACATGCACCGGGGCTTCTGGCAGTGCATGGACAACCGCCGCGAGATGGATCTGCTGGAGATGCTGCTGGAAAAGGGCACCGCGCCCTGGAAGAAGTGGAAGGACTGAACCGCAGGGAGGCCGACATGCTGGATTTGGAGTTTTACCGCGGGAAGCGGGTCTTTGTCACCGGCCACACCGGCTTCAAGGGCACCTGGCTGTGCAAGATGCTGACGGGGGCCGGCGCGGAGGTGACGGGCTACAGCCTGGAGCCGCCGACGCAGCCGAACCTCTTCTCCCTCTCCGGGGTGGAGGGGCAGATGCGCAGCGTCATCGGCGACGTGCGCGATTTTGACCGGCTGTGGCAGGTCTTTTCGGAGGCGCGGCCGGAGCTTGTGCTGCATCTGGCGGCCCAGCCGATCGTGCGGGAGGGCTACCGCGATCCCCGCGGCACCTACGAGACGAACGTGATGGGCACGGTGAACCTGCTGGAGTGCGCCCGCCGGGCCGGCACGGTGCGCAGCTTCCTCAACGTGACCACGGACAAGGTCTACATCAACCGCGAGTGGTGCTGGGGCTACCGGGAGGAGGAGCCGCTGGACGGCTTCGACCCGTATTCCAACTCCAAGAGCTGCTCGGAGCTGGTCACCCACTGCTACCGCTCCAGCTTCTTCGCGGACGGGCGCACCGCGGTGTCCACCGCCCGGGCGGGCAATGTGATCGGCGGCGGCGACTTCGCGCCGGACCGGATCATCCCGGACTGCATCCGCGCGGTGCAATCGGGACGGACCATTGCCGTGCGCAATCCCCATTCCACCCGCCCCTACCAGCATGTGCTGGAGCCGCTGGGCGCCTACCTGACGATCGCCCGCGCGCAGTGGGACGATCCCTCGCTGGCCGGCGCCTACAACGTGGGCCCGGACGAGTGCGACTGCGTCACCACCGGGGAGCTGACCGATCTTTTCTGCGAAACCTGGGGTGAGGGCGCGGCCTGGGAGAACCTTGCCGAGGCCAACGCGCCGCACGAGGCGAACTTCCTCAAGCTGGACTGCAGCCGCGTGAAGCAGGTGTTCGGCTGGCGGCCCCGCTGGCACATCCGCGAGTGCCTCTCGCTGGTGTGCGACTTTGCCCGCGTGATGCAGCGGGGCGGGGACATCCCGGCGGAGATGGAGCGGGAGATCGCCCTCTACCGCGGCGGGGCCTGACGGAGGCGAGAGGATGAAGCTGCTCGCTGCGGGCAGGATGCCCTTTCGGGAGGCGGAGGAAGCGCGCTTCCGAGAGAAAGGCTGGGAGATCGTCCATCAGGCGGTGGAGAAGGAAGCCCTGGCCTGCGACCCGGCCGAGGTGGACGCGGTCATCTGCAACTGGCTGTTTGTGTATCACGACCTGGCCCGGTTCACCCGGCTCAGGATGATTCAGCTGCTCAGCGCGGGGCATGACCGCGTGCCGGAGGCGGAGATCCGCCGGAGGGGCATCCGGCTGTGCGACGCGCGGGGCGTGTACTCCGCGCCGATGGCGGAGTTTGCCCTGGGCGGGGTGCTGCAGCTGTTCAAGCGGAGCCGGGCGCTGTGGCGGCATCAGGCGGCCCGCGAATGGCAGAAGGAACGGGACCTGCGCGAGCTGGGCGGCTGCACGGTCTGCGTCGTCGGCACGGGCAGCGTGGGCTGCTGCTGCGCGCGGGCCTTTGCCGCGCTGTGCCGCCGGGTGATCGGTGTGGACCTGTATCCCCGGGCGCAGGCCCCCTTTGCGGAGGTGCTGCCGCTTCAGGAGATGCAAAGGGCGCTGCGGTGCGCGGACGTGCTGATCCTGACGGTGCCGCTGACGGAGGAAACCCGCGGCCTCATCGGCGCCCGGGAGCTGGCGCTGCTGCCCGGCGGCGCGGTGGTGGTCAACATTGCCCGCGGCGGCATCCTGGACGAGGAGGCCCTGCTGGCGGAGCTGCGCGGCGGCCGTCTTGCCGGCGCGGTGCTGGATGTCTTCGCGGAGGAGCCGCTCCCGGCGGCCAGTCCGCTGTGGGGGCTGGAGAATGTGATTCTCACGCCGCACAATTCCTTTGTCTCCGACGGCAACGACCGGCGCATGTGGGAAGTGATTCGGGCGAATTTCTCCCTGTGAGCCGCACCTCATCAAAATCAAGGCTGGAGGCTTCTATGGCACATATCAGAGTCCTGGACTGCACCCTGCGCGACGGCGGCTACGTCAACAACTGGGAATTCGGCGAGGAGGCCATCCGCGGCACGATCCGCGACCTGGAGCAGACCGGTGTGGACATGATCGAGATCGGCTTCATGCGCGACGAGGCCTACACCCGGGATCGCTCCATCTACAACAGCGTGGCCCAGTGCGCGGACATCATCGGCGAGAAGAAGCCGGGCACCGTGTACTGCGCGCTGATCGAGATGGCGAACTACTTCCCGCCCGAACTGCTGGCGCCCTGCGACGGCCGCGGCCCGGACGCCCTGCGCTACAGCTTCTGGAAGCGGCTGATGGACGACGCCTACGACTACTGCCGGATGATCAAAAGCCGCGGCTACCGGCTGTGCGTGCAGCCCACCCGCGTGGAGCAGTATTCGGACGAGGACTTCGCCGAGATGGTGAAGCGCTTTGGCGAGCTGGAGCCCTACGCGCTGTACATTGTGGACACCTTCGGCCTGCTGCGCAAGCGCGACGTGCTGCGCTACGCCGAGATCGCCGACCGCCTGCTTCCCCCGGGCACGATCCTGGGCTACCACGTGCACAACAACATGGGGCAGGCCCTGTGCAACGCGGTGGCCTTTGCGGAGCTGCCCCTCAAGCACACGCGGCAGATGGACGCCAGCATCTACGGCATGGGGCGCGGCGCGGGCAACCTGTTCCTGGAGCAGCTCGCCCTGTACCTGCGGGAGGAATTCGGCCAAGAGCTGCGCCTGGAGCCGGTGCTGCACGCCTGGGATACGTGGATCTCGAAGATCTTCGCCCGCCTGCCCTGGGGCTATTCGACCCATTCCTTCCTGACGGCGGCCGCGGCGTGCAATCCGAATTACGCCTCCGACTTCACCGCCCGGGGGCTGCCCGCGGCCGAGGTCTGGGACATCGTGCGGGAGGGCCTCACCGGGCCGGACAAGTATCTCTACGCGGCGGAGAAGACGGAGGCCGCGATCCGGACCTGGGAGGAGGAACACGCATGAACACTGCCATTTCGCTGGGCCTGTGCGCCGCCGCCGCGCTGATTGTGCTCTGGGGCCTGCGGCTGGCCGGGGCGGAGGAGAAGGCCCTCCTCAGCCGGGAGAAGAGCGACCATCTGAAGGTGATCGCGGTGCTGGCGATCTTCCTGGACCACCTGGCCCAGCATCTGGCCTCGCCAGGGCTCCTCAAGGTGTTCGTCTCCACCAGCTACCTGTTTGTCGGGCTGTTCTTCTTTGTCTCCGGCTACGGCCTGGCGAAGAGCGCGCGGCGGGAGGGCTACCTGCGGCACTTCCTGCAGCGGCGCCTGGGCCGGCTGCTGCTGCCCTATCTGCTGGCCTTTGTGGTCTGCGCGGCGGTGAGCGCCGTGCTGCGGGGCGGCACGGATTTCCGCACCCTGCTGCTGGGCCTGGCCGGCGCGGAGCCGATCTGCTCCAGCTTCTGGTATGTGTACGCCATCCTGTGGTGCTATCTGGCCTTCTGGGCGGCGGGCCGCCTTGCCCGGGGCAGCCGGCTGGTGCTGGCCGGGCTGGTGGCGCTGTATGTCGCGGTGTGCGTGCTGCTGGGGAAGAAATTCAACTGGTACAACGCGGTGCTGCCCTTCCTGGCGGGCGTGTTCGCCGCGGACCGGGAGGAAAAGCTGCCGCAGGGCCGGGGCCGCAGGGCGCTGGCGGCGGCGGTCTGCCTGGCGGTGAGCGCGGTGTTCTTCGTGATGCCCTTCCTGGCGGAGCGCTTCCTGGGCGGGGCGGACTGGGTGCGGGCGCTGGCGGGCAACATTGCCGCCGCGGCCTTCGCGCTGGGCCTGGCCGGGCTGGTCAGCCTGGTGCGCGCGGGGAACCCGGTGTCCCGCGCCATCGCCCGGCATTCCTATGAGATTTACCTGTATTCGGTCATCTGCTGCGAGGTGGCGGCGCTGCTGAAGAAGGACGCGCTGATCGCCCTGGCGGCGGTCGTCCTGACGGCGGTGTGCGCGCTGGTCTTCCGCGTGCTGGATGAGGCGATCACCCGCCGCAGCGCCGGGAGGGATGCCGCGTGATGATCGCCGTGTTTCTGCTGCTGCTGGCCGCGTGCTGCCTCTGGCAGGCCCGGCGGCGCGGCCCGGCGGATCCGGACGGCCTGTCGCCGGAATCGACGAACGTCCTCAAGGGCGTGTGCGCGGTGCTGATTGTGCTCCACCACCTCTCCCAGCGGGCCGCTTCGGACGGGCTCAAGGGCGTGCCGGGAATGCTCGCCGCCGCCCCCGCCATGGCGCTGAAATACCTGGGCTATGCCTTTGTGGGCGTGTTCTTCCTGATCTCCGGCTTCGGCCTGATGAGCAGCGCGATGAAGAGGGGCTCCGCGAAGGGCATGCTGCGCCGGCGGCTTTGCAGCCTGTACGTGCCGTACTGGATCATGAATCTGCTGTGGATCGCCTACGGCTTCATCGCGGGGCATCCCTACAGCCCGGGGGAGACGCTGTTCTCCCTGGCCGGCGGCTATGCCTTCACCCACCTGTGGTACACCACCACGCTGATCCTGCTGACGGTGGCCTTCACGCTGATCTTCCGCCGCGGGGTGAGCGGTCGGGGCGTGGCCGCGGTGTGCGGCGTGTCGCTGATCTACTGCCTCGTGTGCCTGTTCGCGCCGCTGGAGGTGCTCTGGACGGAGGGGAAGCCCTCGCTGCGGGCCTTCCAGATCGCCTGGTCAGCCTCGGTGCTGTGCTTCCCCGCGGGCGTTGTGCTGCGGTGGCGGCGGGAGCAGGCGGAGGCGCTGGTGAACCGCCGGCCGCTCGGCTGCTTCCTCGGCTGCGCGGCGGTGTTCGCGGCGGCCTTCGGCGTCCGGCTGGTGCTGGAGCGCCTGGGCCAGGGGGAGAATATCCCGCTGCAGTTCCTGCCCCGCAACCTGATCGCCCTGGCCTTCGCCGGCATGGCGTTGATCGCGCTGCGCCGCTTCCGCCTGGGCAATCCGGCGCTGCGCTGGCTGGGCGCGCACTCGCTGGAGATCTACATGATGCAGTTCCTGCTGCTGGAAATCTGCGTGGACACCGGCTTGCGCACGGGCCAGCCGTCCGTGTACACCGCCGCGGTGCTGCTGGGCACCCTGCTGGGGGCGGCGCTGCTGCATCCGCTGGACAAGCTGGCGGTGAAGACCCTTGTGCCCGGGAAAAACTGACTGCCGGAGGGAAGAGGCATGAACATCCTCGTCGTCACCACGATCTACCGCGACCCGGAGGACACGAAGGACTCCGCCGTGACGCCCGTGGTGCACTACTTTGCCCGCTCCTGGGCGAAGATGGGCCACCGGGTGCTGGTGGTGCACAACTTCAACACCTATCCGGGCATCCTGTATCATCTGCCGAAAAGGCTGACCAATCTGGCGTTCAACCGGCTTGGCTTCCGGCAGTCGCTGAACGCTGCGCAGCGCCGGCGCATGGAGTACGACCTGGACGGCGTGCGCGTGTGCCGCATGCCGATCCTGAAGGTCATCCCGATGGGCGGCTACGGCGAGGGCGCCCTGCGGCGGCAGCTCGGGCAGATTGAGGAATGGCTGGAGCGGGAGCATTTCACGCCGGACGTGATCGTCGGCCACGCGGAGAACCCGCAGATCTGGCAGCTGTGGCACCTGAAGCAGCGCTTCCCCGAGGCCCGGACGGCCATCGTGTTCCACGGCGTGGAATACCTGCAGCGCAGGGGCTTTGAACGGTGGCGCGACGAGTACCTGCCGGCGATCGGCCGCTATGGCTTCCGCGCGCAGTCCGTGCACCGCAAGGCGCAGGAGCTTCTCGGCTTCGACCGCCCCTGGTTCCTGTGCCCCTCCGGCATCTCGGACCGGTATGTGGAGACGGAGCCGAACCGGCATTTTGACGGCGTGCACAAGCTGCTCTACGTGGGCCAGCTGATCCGGCGCAAGCACCTGCGGACGGTGCTGGAGGCCATGCACGGCATGCCGGAGGCCGGGCTGGAGCTGCGCGTCATCGGCGACGGCAGCGAGCGGGAGGAGATGGAGGCGCTGGCCCGGGAATGGCAGCTGCCGGTCACCTTCCTGGGCAAGCGGCCCCATGACGAGGTGCTGCGGGAGATGCGGGCGGCGGACTGCTTCGTGATGGTCAGCCGGGGCGAGGTGTTCGGCCTGGTCTACCTGGAGGCCATGAGCCAGGGCTGCATCACCATCGCCTCCGAGAAGGAGGGCATGGAGGGCATCGTGCTGGACGGGCGCAACGGCTTCCTCTGCCCCGCCGGCGACACGCAGGCCCTGATGGCGAAGCTGCGCAGCATCCAGCGCATGACGCCGGAGGAGCTGGACGGGATCAGCCGCGAGGCCTTCGCGCAGGCCCGGCAGTATTCGGAGACCGGCGTCGCCCGGCAGTACCTGGACGCGGTCTGCGCGCCCCAGGCCAGCGAAGGAGCGATCACATGACCATGACGGCCCGCAAGCATCCGGCCATCCCGCGGGCGGCCCGGAAGAAGGAACGGCACTGGGACATATACATGTTCATTGCCATCTATCTGAACATCACCCTGATCGTCGACCTTGTCCGCCAGTTCGGCAGCAATTACTTCCCGCCCCTGTACGCGAACATCGAGCTGATCCGCAATGCGGCCTACGTGGTCATTCTCGCGGGCGCGCTGCTGACCATGCGCAAGAAGGTGCCGATCTTCGTCATCGTCGTGCTGGTGGGCGAGCTGGCGCTGATTCTGTATTCGATGCTCATGGTGCCCAAGGCCCAGCCGATTTTCACGCAGTACCTGATGATGTTCTTTTCCCGGATGCTGCCGGGCTTTATCCTGCTGTACAACCACCGCGACTATGAAAAGCTGGTGGACCGCCTGCTGCGCCTCTGGCCGGTGGCGGTTGTGTACACGGTGCTGAGCGTCATCTGGACGAACACGGACAACTATATGGGCTTTGCCTACAACATTTACGTGTTCTCCACCTTCTACCTGCTGTGCGGGCTGTACCGGAAGCACCGGGGCTATCTGGCCGTCG
>CAMNHF010000090.1 GCA_946538975.1 uncultured Clostridia bacterium
CGCGAAGATCAGCGACCAGATCGTCAGGTACTTCGCCTTGGACATGCTCTTTTTGGCCGTGCTCATGTCTGCCGCTTCCTTTCAGACCGGATCAAACCGGATGATGAATGATTGAATGCCCCCGGCCGCGTCAGTCCGCGGCGGGAAAGACCGCCTCCGCATAGGGGATCAGCAGGGCCTGCTGCGGGCCCATGGAGGGGTGCGTATGGTAGCCCTGCCAGCCCGCCGGTACCCCGCTGCCCAGCGCGTTCGTCAGGCTGCTGAAGTACTCGATGACCACCGTGTTCTCCCCCGTCTGCAGGTACGGGCTGATGTCCGCCCGCCCGTCGGTCAGGGAGAGGCCGGTCACCGCCTGTCCGTTGACATACAGCCGCGCGCATTCCACGAAGCGGCCCAGGTCGAGAACAGCACCGGCCGCGCTGCCGTCCCAGTCGAAGACCGCCGTATAGCGCGCCGTGCCTGCCGCACGATCGCCGATCTCCGGGATGTTCTCCCAGCCGGTGAGCCGCTCCAGCTGCACGCTGACCGGGGTTTTCTGCGTGCGCACGGACGTCTCGGTGACGGTCTGGCCCAGCAGGGTCTCGGTGCGGCTGTCGCGCTCCGTTCCCTCGGACCACAGCTCCGCGTCGACCTGCCAGGAGGTGATCTCGCGGGGCGCGGGCACCTCCGCCGTGAAGGACACCGTGCTGCCGTCGGACAGCCGCGCCTGGCACAGGCCGCTCTCCACCGCGCGCAGGGTCACCGCTTGGCCATCGGAGAAGACGCGCTCCGCATTGCTCTCCACCGCGTGCAGGCTGTCCTCCTCCGCCCGGCGCAGCACGTACAGGGCAATGCTGCCGCTGTCCAGCGCCGCGGGGAAGATGGTGCGGCCGTCCTCGTGGCGGTACGTGCCCAGGCGGGTGACGCTGCCGTCCCAGGGGTTCAGCGCATAGGGGACGAAGAGACCGTCCGCCGTGATCTCCGTGCGGATCGCATCGCCGTGGGTGTCCTGCGCTGTGCCGTCCGAGGCCGCGGCCAGATAGCTTCCGTCGCAGTAGTTGTACAGATAGAGGTACAGGGCCTCGTCGTCGCCGCGGGCCTGGGTCAGCAGCTGCCGGTTGGGCTCCGTGAAGCCCGCGTAGGGCGTGACCCCGGCGGCCTGCAGGGCGGACAGCACCCCGTCGGCATCCGGCGCCGCGTGCACGCAGGGCAGGGCGCGCAGGCGCTCCATCACCGCCGCCAGCTCCGCGTCATCGTCCGCCGCGTAGCAGCTGCGGGCCGCCGCGCCGTCGACGATGACCACCGGCAGTCCCGCCTCCGCCAGCGCGAGCACGGCCCGCGCCCCGTCCAGCGGCAGTGTCTCCTGCCAGATCACCAGCGCCCGCCAGCCGGCCTGGCCCAGGGCCCGCGTCTGCGGATCGAAGGCGACGCCCTCCGCCGTGAGCAGGGCCGGGCTGCAGTAGTCGTAGGTGTAGCCCGCGTCCTGCAGGGCCGTGGAGGGGAAGACCGCCGGCTCGTGGCTGAGCATCCAGTTGACGCCGCCGTGGTTGCCGTTGGACGGGGTCGTCTGCTGGTGGTTGACGTAGAGCATGCCCACGTCGGTGCGGCCGGTGCCGCTGCGCAGGAACTGCTGCACCCGCGCGAGATGGTCGTTGAACAGCTTTTCCGTCTGCGCGGAGGGCTCGCGGGTGCCGAAGGGATAGAAGCTGCGGAACACCACGCCGGGCACCCGGTAGCCGGGCCACTCGGTCTCCTCCCCCGGGCCGTACTGCGCGGTCCACACGTGCCAGATGATGCGGCTGAACCCGGCCGCGAAGAGGTCGTAGGCCTCCATGAAGTGATCCTGCCAGATGTAGTTGCAGCCGCCCACCGCGCCGGTCTCGGAGGAGAGCACCTTGTTCTGCAGCTTGGCCGCGCCGCTCCAGAGGCGGTAGATGTCCACCTGGTTGTTCTGGTTCAGGTTCTCGGCCTCGGGGTAATCCAGCGCCGCGGTGGGCTCGGAGATCTCCAGGCGCTGGCCGTAGCTGATCTGCGCGCGGGTCTCGATGCCCACGCCGTGCAGCCAGTCGCGCAGGGGATTCAGCATCCGCTCCATGTACAGCTGGGTCTGCACGTCGAACAGGTCGTTCATGATCCGGCGGCTGTCGGCCTCGTCCCCGTCCATCCGGTAGGTGCCGAAGCCGTCGTTGCCCCAGAAGGTCAGATCCGGCAGCCCCATGAACAGGTACAGGTAGGGCCGGATGTCGTATCCCTTGCGGGCGATGAAGGCCTCCGCCATGTCCTGCGCCCAGAAGGTGCAGCCGTCGCCGGGGTTAATCTCCAGCGAGTCCATGAACAGCTGCACATCGCCGGCGAGGATCTTCGCGTTCAGCGCCGGATCGTCCAGGATGTGCTCCTCCCAGTAGGCCCGCAGGGCTTCCACGCCCGCCGTGTCGAAATAGTTGATGCAGTACGCGGGCTCCACGGCCGGCGAGGAGGCCTGCGCGGCCCCCTGCTGCCAGTAGTACAGCACGCGCCAGTTGCTCTCCGCGTCCGGCGGGGTGAAGTCCAGCGTCCGCACGCCGTCCGCGTCCGTCGTGACCTGGGGCGTGAGATCGATGTATTCCGGGGCGAAGAGGATCGGCACGGCCTTGTTTCCGGTCGTCTGCCGGTAGGCGTAGACGCCGATGAGGGCAGAGCCCGGCTGCACGGGAATCTTCTTCGTGCCGGCCTTCTTCTCCATGGGAATCGCGCCGGAGCGGGTCTTGCCGGCCTTCAGGTATTCCTCGATGACGAAGACCATCTGGCTGGCGGCCTGCGACTGGGGATCCAGCCCGGGGATGTTCGCCGTCGCCCAGTTGGTGCCGGAGGTCAGCGAAACCGTCATGCCCAGATCCAGCGCCCGGTTCAGCACCAGCTTCAGGTCGTGGTCCCACTGGCCGCTGCCGTAGCCGTACTGCGTCTCGGCCACCGCGGGATCGACCTGCTCGCACAGCTCCATCCCCCGGAAGCCCGCGTCGTAAATGGCCTGCACCTCTTCCAGCAGGGTCTCATCCGTGTGCGCGCCCTCGGCCATCCACCAGCGCACCTCCGTGCGGTATTCGATGGCAGGCTCCGCGTACATCGCGGCCAGGCGGGCGGCAAAGGCGTCCTCCTCGGCCAGCGAGGGCAGGCAGGGCGCGCACAGCAGCAGGGCCAGCAGGGCCGCCGTCAGTCTCTTCAGCTTCATCTGTGCCTCCGTCATCACATCAGGTCATTTCCGAAAGCCTTCCGAAAAAGAAAGCGCGGAGAGGGCACTTCCTCTCCGCGCGGATGCCCTTCAAGGACATGGGGGATGATCAGTCGTCGTCAGAATTCACGATCACGTAGTCGAAGCTGTCGCCGTTCAGGGTGACGGTCACGGTGCACTCTTCCGCGTCGAAGGCGGCGTCGGAGGTGGCCAGGCTGTCGTTCATGAACGCGCCGGGGAAGATGTCGAAGGCCACATGGCTCTCCTCTTCCTTGCACTGCACGATGTCGCCGGTGACCTCGCCGTCAGCGAAGTTCGCCTCGCCCTCGCTGTTCTTGAAGTAGCCCATGTTGGCCAGGTTGCCCCAGTTCTCGGAGAACTTCACGTTGGTGGGGAAGGCCAGCACGACGGTGTCGCCATCCTGGGTGTAGGTGCCGGTGAAGGTGTAGGTGATCAGCATCACGGGCGCTTCCTCGGTGGCCTCGAGCACGTTGCCGTTCTCGTCTTCCTGATGGATTTCCTTCACATAGACATAGGTGCCGTCGTCATTCAGGGTCAGGGTGTTGACCTCGATGCCGCCCAGCGCGGTGACGAAGCCATTGTGGAAGGTGTTCTGGGTGATCTCCTCCAGGGTGTACTTCTTCACGTACACGCTCTCGGCCGAGGCGGTCAGGACCAGCGCGGCGCACAGCGCCAGGACGAGCACCAGAGAGATGAGCTTCTTCATGATTCGTTCCTCCTTCGTTGCTTTGGCAGCCGATCGGCTGTCCGATGGCTGCATCATAGCGGAGGCCGGAGCCGGCGGCAAGCGGATTCGCGCAGACTGTCAGTTTTCCGGCGCAAGCTAAAAAACGATCGGGGCTTGACCGCAGGCGGAGAAGATGCCATAATGCAGGCAGAGCCGCCAGTGCAGTCCGGCCGGCGCGGCGGGAGGACAGACAGCATGATCGCGTTGATCTCATCCATTCTGGGAGATTTCTCCTATCGGTTTCTGATCATCTTTTCGGAGGAGCTGCAGCTGATGCTGTCAGCGCTGTTTTTCTGCATCCCGCTGCGGCGCAAGCGGCGCTTCCTGCTCCGGCTGCTGGCGGGCTTTCTGGTGCTGGACGCCATCCTCGCCGCGGCGGTGTGGCTGCGCACGGTCTCCGAATCCCTCCCCATGCGCATCGTGTTCACGCTGATCCAGAGTGCCTCGATCCTGCCGCTGCTGCTGCTGTGCTTCGACGAGGAGTGGCCGCTGCTGCTCAAGACCTGGTGCACCGGCATCGCGGTGAAGGAGATCGCGGGCAGCATCTTCCCGGTGCTGCAGTACGCCCTGGGCTACGACCCGCACCAGACGCTGCAGCTTCTGCCGCTGGACGCGACGGCGTACAACGATCTCCACTGGGCGGTGTATTTCGCGGTTCACATTCTCCTGTACTTCCTTTTCTGGCGGCTGATCCGCGGCGGGATGAGCCGCGAGTCCATCGACCAGGCATCGCGGAGGAGCGCGGTGTTCCTCTCTGTCGCCGCCCTGGTGCTGCTGAGCGTGCTGGGCTCGGTCACGAACCATTACCGGGACGAAAGCCTGGTGCTGTACATCTGCACGCGCTTCTTCGTGATGGCGCTGGCCGCCTTCATTCTGGCGCAGTACGCCGGTCTGGAATTCCGCAGCCGCAGCCGGGCGGACATCGCGATGATGGAGCGGATTCTCTCCGAGGAACGCAAGCAGTACGCCCAGATGAAGGAGAACATCGACATCATCAACATGCGCTGCCATGACCTGAAGCATCAGCTGGCGGACTTCTCCGACCGCCTGACCGGGCGGGAGATCGCGGAGCTGCAGGAGGCCATGGAGATCTACGACGCCAACATCAAGACCGGCTGCGAGGCGCTGGACGTGGTGCTCTACATCCACCAGCTGACCTGCCGGAAGGAGGGCATCCTGCTGACCTGCCTGGCCGACGGGGAGCTGCTCTCCTTCATGCGCACGCGCCACATCTACGCCCTGTTCAACAACGCCATCGGCAACGCCCTGGAGGCGGTGCGGCAGGTGGAGGCCCCGGAGCAGCGGGTCATCGGCGTGACGGTGGCCCGGCAGGACGGCCGCGCCGAGATCGAGGTGACGAACTACTATCGCCCGGCGCCCATGAAGGGCGGCACCTCCAAGGCAGACACCGCCCATCACGGCTTCGGCACCAAATCCATGCGCTACATCGCGGAGCAGTACGGGGGCAGCCTCGTGGCCGAGACCGGCGGCGGCATCTACACCCTGCACATCTCCCTTCCCCTGCCCGCCGGCGCGGAGGCTGCGCCAAAAACCGCTTAGTTTACGCGATGGCGCTGGTCACAGGCTGCCGGAACGCTTATGCTTTCTGCAGTACAGGCTGAACGGAGGCGAGCGGAATGGCAATACGGGTGGCGATTGTGGAGGACGAGGTCCAGGCGGCGCAGACCCTGCAGAATTACCTGCAGCGCTTCAGCGAGGAGAACGGCACGCAGTTCCACTGCCGCGTGTTCGACAGCCCGATCCTGTTTCTGGATCCCTACACCGCGGACTATGACCTCGTTTATATGGATATCCAGATGCCCGACATGAACGGCATGGAGGCGGCCCGCCGCCTGCGCGCCCTGGACGAGAAGGTGCTGCTGGTGTTCGTCACCAGCCTGACGCAGTACGCCATCGCGGGCTATGGCGTGTCGGCCCTGGACTACATCGTGAAGCCGGTGAACTACTATGACTTCGCCCTCAAGCTGACCCGCGCCCTCAAGCGGGTGAGCAGCGCGCGAAGCAGCACCGTCACGATTTCCACCCAGGCCGGCATGACCCGGCTGGAGCTGGACGAAATTACCTTCATCGAGGTGCACAACCACGAGCTGACCTTCCACACCGTGGAGAGCAGCTACACCCAGTACGGCACGATCGGCGCGCTGGAGAAGGAGCTGTCCGGCAAGGGCTTCGGCCGGTGCAACAGCTGCTATCTGGTGAACCTGCAGTACGTCCGCGAGGTGCACGGCTACCAGCTGACCCTGACGGACGGGAGCGTGCTGAAGATCAGCCAGCCGCGGCGCAAGGCCTTCATGGAAGTGCTGATGGCCTACCAGGCGGGCAAGGATGTGGCGGAAGACGCAAAGTGAAGAACCCGGGCTGTCCTCCCCTGCGGGAGCGGCGGCCCGCTTTTTTTCGCGGCTTCAAAAGGGAGGGCGCGGAGAATTTTAGTTTGCGACGGAATCCGCCGAGAGTGCGCGATGCCGCTTGAAGGCGCAGGCGGGGCGCGTATCATGGAGGCAGTGACCCATCAAAGCGGCAATGGAGGGATTCTCATGCGAAACAACTCATTCCTGAGACGGGCGGCGGCGATCCTGCTGCTGTGCGCACTGGCGCTGGGCCTGAGCGGCTGCGCCCCGCAGAACCAGCCCAAGCAGGGCACCGCGGGCCAGAGCGCGGCTGCCGTGGATTCGGCGGTCTACACCGTCACCCTGAACCCGGCGGGCGGCGCCTGGGCCGACGGCAGCACCGAGGCGGTCTCCGTGCAGGTGCAGGGCGGCACGCCCATCGACTTCGCGGCCCACACGCCCCAGCTGGAGGGCAATGACCTGCTGGGCTGGTATCAGCAGGACGGCTATCCCTGGCCCGGCGCCCGCAAGGTCAGCGGCGACGTCTCCCTGCGCGCCCGCTGGTCCGCCACCCAGGTGGAGGAGACCTACGACCTGGTGCTGACCATCGGCGGCGAGAAGGAACCCCTGGAGTACGAGGCGGGCGTGTACCAGTTCACCCACGTCTCCTCCATCTACGGCGGCTACGCGCAGCGCGCCGGCAAGTACACCATCTATGAGGAAGACCTGAAGAACGCCATCAAGGCCGACGACGGCAGCGTGCAGCGGGTGCTCTACCACGCGGGCTCCAACTACATCGACGCCACCGGCACGATCTACGCCGAGTTCTACAACGACGGCGAGTTCGAGCTCTTCTATGACTACACCAACGCCGGCGAGCGGACCAAGTACTGCATGAACACCGGCTACTGGACGCTGGCGGGCTACACCGCGCCCTTCGAGGCCACGCCCATCCCCGTGGACGAGACCGGCATGGGCTATGTCTCCGCGCACCTGGACTGGGACAAGACCCTGACCGGCGAGGCGGAGGAGGAGCCCGAGGCGGAGGCCGCCGCGGAGGAGAAGGCTCCGGACATCGTCACCCTGCCCGGCGAAACGATCTACACCGCCGAGGCCACGGGCAGCGACACCATGAAGGCCAACTTCTGCGACAACGGCGTGATGGCCGTGTTCATCACCAGCTACGGCGTCAACGTCGACCAGAAATACCTGTGGAAGTTCGACGAGGCGGGCCAGCTGGTCCTGACCTACAACGGCGGCGAGGAGAACATCCTCACCACCGACGAAAACGGCGCGCTGACCTTCACGGACGGCTACAACAACACCTACACCGTGGACGCGGAAGCCCTGAAGGCCGCCGTCACGGAGCCGGAGAAGATCTACACCGCCGCTTCCGTGAACAGCAAGACGATGTTCGTCTTCTTCTACAGCAACCACACCTTCACCGTGAACTTCGACCTGTCCTCCTTCGGCCAGGCCGGCTCCTTCCACGTGACGGCGGAAGGCCAGTGGCGCCTGGGCGAGAAAGGCATCGAGATGGCCGTGAAGGGCCAGATGGTTGAGATCACCGCCGATCTGAACGAAGCGCGGCCCGAGAGCAGCTCCATCACCTTCCCGGTGGATGAGAACACCTACGCCTTGTCCCCGCTGTTCTACGGCACGGCCACGGCGCCCGCGGAAGCCGCCCAGGGAGAGGAGAATGCCCAATGAAAAAGACGCACCGCAAGCTCTGGAAAGTCCTGACCATCGTGTTCGCCTGCCTGCTGGCGCTGTGCATCGTGGCGGACGTGGTGACCAACTACTTCTTCACCTCCGTCAACGCCTTCCTGCTGGCCGACACCTACAAGATCGTCGATGACGGCGAGGGCGGCGACACCACATATTTCCCCGACGAGTGGGAAGGCTACGACGACTGGTTCGCCGCCTACGAGGAGGACCTGTGCGCCCGCACCGAGGCGGAGGGCGCCGTGCTGCTCAAGAATGAGAACGCCGCCCTGCCCCTGGGCGAGGGCGTGAAGGTGAGCCTCTTCTCCCACTCCTCCGTTGAGATGATCTACGGCGGCACGGGCTCCGGCTCCGTGAACACCTCCACCGCCCCCAACCTGCGCAAGGCCCTGGAGGGCGCCGGTGCCGAGATCAACGGCACGCTGTGGACCTTCTACAACACCGGCAACGGCGCCTCCTACAAGCGCAAGGTGCCCGCCCTCTCCTCCTGCGCGGCCAAGGGCGACTACTCCATCAACGATGTGCCGTGGGACCTCATCGAAAAGGAGCCCGGCCTGTCCGACACCTTCGCGGCCTACGGCGACGCGGCCATCTTCGTGCTGGCCCGCTCCGGCGGCGAGGGCCTCGACCTGGCGATCACCGGCTGCACCGACGCGGGCACGAACGGCGACTACCTGGCCCTGTCCGACAACGAGCGCGGCACCCTGGCCGCCCTCAAGAAGCTGAAGGACGAAGGCGTGTTCAAGAAGATCGTGCTGCTGGTGAACTCCTCCAACGCGGTCAACTGCGCCTTCATCGACGATCCGGCCTACGGCATCGACGCCGCGCTGTGGATCGGCGGCGTGGGCGCCTACGGCAACAACGCCGTCGCGGGCATCCTCACCGGCGCGATCAACCCCTCCGGCCGCCTGGTGGACACCTATCTGACGGACAACTCCTACAGCCCCGCCATCTGGAACTTCGCCGACTGCACCTATCCCAACGCGGCGGAGATGGGCCTCACCGAGACCAATGACGACCTGCAGACCAACGTGAACTATGTGGTCTATCAGGAAGGCATCTACGTCGGCTACAAATACTTCGAAACCCGCTACGAGGACAAGGTGATGGGCACCGGCAGCGCCGGCGATTACGACTACGGCGCGCAGGTCTGGCGCACCTTCGGCTACGGCCAGAGCTACACCACCTTCGCCTACAGCGACTTCCGCGTGACCGACGACGGCGACCATTTCACCGTGAACCTGGCCGTCACCAACACCGGCAGCGTGCCGGGCAAGCATGTGGTGGAGATCTACATGCAGAAGCCCTACACCGATTACGACCGGGAGAATCACATTGAAAAGGCCTCCGTCGAGCTGGCCGGCTTCGCCAAGACGAAGCTGCTGAGCGCGAACCAGAGCGAGATGGTCACGATCACCGTGCCCAAGTCCCTGATGAAGTCCTACGACGCCTACGGCCACGGCACCTACATCGTGGACGCCGGCGACTACTACCTGACCGTGGGCACCGACGCGCACAACGCCGTGAACAACATCCTCGCCGCCAAGGGCTTCACCGAGGCCAACGGCATGGACGCGGCCGGCAGCGCCGAGCTCTGCTTCAAGTACACCCAGCGCGAGCTCGACAGCAAGACCTACGCCGTCTCCGCCGCCGGCACGCCCATCGTCAACCGGTTTGACGACGCGGACCTGAACCGCTATGCCGCCAGCGAGACGAAGGTCACCTACCTGAGCCGCAATGACTGGACCGGCACCTATCCCACCGCCATGACCGTGGTGCGGGTCACCGGACAGATGGCGAAGGACATCGCCAACGAGTACGTGCCCCGGACCGCCGACGAGAACGGCAATCCCTACGTCATGCCCGCCTACGGCGCGAACAACGGCATGACCATGGCGATGATGATGGGCCTCAGCTACGACGACCCGGCCTGGGAGAAGCTGCTGGACCAGATGACCTTCGCCGAGCAGGAGAACCTGGTGATCAACGCCTTCCACAACACCCAGGCGGTGAACTCCATCTCCAAGCCCGCCACCGTGGAGACCAACGGCCCGCAGGGCATCACGGACAGCTTCTTCGGCGGCAAGAAGGCCGGCACCGCGTATCCGGCGGAGGTCATCATGGCCGCCACCTGGAACCGGGACATCATGACCGAGCTGGGCACCAACATCGGCACCCAGGGCCTCAAGACCCGCACCAACGGCGTCTACGCGCCTGCCGCGAACATCCACCGCATCGCCTACTCCGGCCGCAACTATGAGTACTTCTCCGAGGACGCCTTCCTTTCCGGCGCGATGATGGCGCCCGAGGTCAAGGCCATCCAGGACAAGGGCGTGTACGTGTTCATGAAGCACTTCGCCCTCAACGACCAGGAGACCCACCGCGCCGGCGTCATGGTCTGGGCCAATGAGCAGGCCATCCGCGAGGCGTACCTGGCCGCCTACGAGCCCGCCGTGACCGAGGGCCACGCCAAGGGCGCGATGACCATCATGAACCGCATCGGCACCAAGTGGGGCGGCGCCTGCCGCGCGCTGCTGACGGACGTGCTGCGCAACGAGTGGGGCTTCGACGGCATCGTCATCACCGACTACTCCTCCAACTCCAACTTCACCGTGCAGTCCGCGGGCCTGCAGGGCGGCGCCGATCTGTGGGACGGCTTCCGCGCCAGCGACATCACGGACAAGGCGAACGACCCTTACATCGCGCAGCTGCTGCGGCAGGCCGTGCACCGCATCCTCTATGTGCAGGTGAACAGCTCCGCCATGAACGGCATCTCCTCCACCGCCCGCGTGGTGCCGATCACCACCTGGTGGCAGAAGGCCGAGTACGCCGCCACCACGCTCTTCGCGGTGCTGACCATCGGCTGCGCCGTCCTGTGGTTCCTCTCCGCCCGGAAGGAAAAGCAGGCGAAGAAGGCCGCCTGAGTCCCGCCCTGTAACCCCGGGAGCTGCCGGATCTCCGGCGGCTCCCTTTTTGTGCATTGCAGGCAGCAAAAAAAGCCAGCCCGTCCGATCATGATGACGGCCGACAGGCTGGCTTTTGGCATGGCATGGGCTTTATTTCGCGCGGCCGGACGCCACGCCCTCGTAGCCGGCGGTCACCGGGTCGGAGGAGCGGCGGCTCTGCACGGTGACGGCGTCCTTCCCGAAGCGGAGCAGCAGATCCGCGCCGCAGGGGGCGTCGCCGACGGCATGGACGCGCAC
>CAMNHF010000091.1 GCA_946538975.1 uncultured Clostridia bacterium
GGGGGAAGGAAAGCCCTTTTCGGCCTCGAAAAGGGTTTCCTTCCCCCAGAAGCTGAGCCGTACCCCATAGAGCAGGACTGCGCTCTGCCCCCGAAATTTCCTCTTGAGAATCCGCGCGTTTGGGGGTACAATATAGGATGGATGATTCCTTCGGCCCCGCGGCTGAAGACAGAAAGGCGGCTGTATTGATGAAACGCGGTTGGAAATGGCTGGCCCTCGCGGTCATTCTTTTGTCAGCGCTGATGCTTTCCTCCTGTTATCTCTCGGACGATCAGGTGAACACCGATGAAAACGGCATCGTCGTCGGCAGCGATTCCGCGCCGTTCCGCACGGTGGACCGCAGCACGGACACCCCCTCGCCCGCGCCGCGCGTGACGCCCACGCCCCTGCGCCGCTCAGATCCCGGCACGATCGTGATCACGGAGCCCCCGGAGGAGAGCGGCGTGCCCGCCGTCACGACCTTCGCGCCCGCGACGACCAAGCCGGCCTCGCTGAGCACCACGCAGGTGGCCACCGTGCCGCCGGACGGCTCCGCCACCCAGGGCGCGGGCGGCACGCCGAACCCCGCCGCCACCGCGGTGAAGAAGGGCGCCACCGGCAGCGACGTGCGCCACATCCAGCAGCGGCTCAAGGAGCTGGGCTATTACACCGGCAGCGTGGACGGCGATTTCGGCACGGCCACGGAGAACGCGGTCAAGGCCTTCCAGAGGGCCAGCGGTCTGACGGCGGACGGCAAGGTCGGCCAGGAGACGCTGGCGAAGCTGGATTCCTCCCGCGCCGTGTCCACCAAGGCGGCGGCCGCGACCTCCACGCCCAACCTGAAGGGCTATCTGTCCCGCGGCGCCACCGGCGCGAACGTCACGAAGCTGCAGAACCGGCTGATCGATCTGGGCTACCTGACCGGCAGCGCCAACGGCAGCTTCGGCTACACGGTGGAGGCGGCGGTGAAGGCCTACCAGCGGGCGACCGCCGGCCTCACCGCGGATGGCGTCGCCGGCCCCTCCACGCTGACGCACATGTTCTCCTCCCGCGCGACGAAGACCAACACCTGCGTGGGCGTCATCGGCAGCGGCACGGCCCTGAAGGACGGCGCCAGCGGCTCGGTGGTGCGCACGCTGCAGACCCTGCTGAAGGGCCTGGGCTTCTACAATGGCAACGCGGACGGCGCCTACGGCAAGGCGACGGCGGAGGCGGTGAAGGCCTTCCAGAAGAAGAACGGCCTGACCGCCGACGGCGAGGCGGGCTCCGGCACCTTTGAGAAGCTCTACAACCCGAAGGTGAAGGCCGCCGTGGCCACCGCCACGCCCGCGCCCAGGGGGCAGGCGACCGCCGCCGGGCGCACCGCAACGCCCCGGGCGGGTCTGGTGACCCCCGCGCCGACGCTGTACCTCTACCCCGACGCGCCGACCGCGATTCCCTATCAGACGGACTGGACGACCATGCCGCCGGTGATCTTCACCGCGACGCCCCGGCCCACCGCCACACCGCGCCCCACCGCTACGCCCCGGCCCACCGCCACGCCCTACTGGGCCACGCCGGAGCCCACGCCCGTGAACAGCGAATACAGCGCGATTGCCTCCAGCGGCTACACGGTGCTGGCGCAGGGCTCGGCCGGCGCCTCCGTGTCGAAGCTGCAGCAGGCGCTGAAGAACCGCGGCTTCTATTCCGGCAAGGTGGACGGCGTCTACGGCAGCTCCACCGCGGCGGCCGTGATGGACTTCCAGGCGGCGCACTATCTGCGGGTGGACGGCGTGGCCGGCCCCGCGACCCAGCGCGCCCTCTACGGCACGGGCACCAACATCACCTACAGCCAGCTCTACACCGGGATGCGCGGCGACGACGTGAAGAACCTGCAGTACGCTCTCTACGAGCTGGGCTACTATGACAACGCGATCACCGGCTATTTCAACAACCTGACCCGGGACGCGGTGCGGGCCTTCCAGATCCGCAACGGCCTGGAGGTGGACGGCGTGGCCGGCAACCTGACCCTGCGCCGCCTCTACTCCGCCAAGGCGATCCCCGAGCAGCAGCCCGCCACCACCTACACCACCCTGAAGCTGGGCGATGTGGGCGAGGCGGTGCTGAGCCTGAAGGATGAGCTGAACAAGCTGGGCTACCCGGTCACTCTCTCGAACAACACCTTCGACCAGCCGACCCAGGAGGCGGTGAAGCTCTTCCAGACCTACAACGGCCTGAAGGTGACCGGCACCGCCAACTCGGACACGCTGAACAAGCTCTACAATGGCAATCCGGTCCGCTGTCCCGAGTGACGCAGCCGCGATTGCACGGGGAGACGGACCATCACAGCCGGGGGAGTGAAGCTCTCCCGGCTTTTCCATTTGCGGAAAATGGGCAGCAAAAAGGCAGGCGCCGTCCCGCAGGGGAGAAGCGTCTGCCTTTTTGGCGCCTTGTCAGCCGCGGATCACGTCGAAGGGCAGGAGGGAGAGAATGTCCCGCTCCGGATCCACGCCGGGATAGACCTCCGTCAGCTTCAGGCCGCGGTCCGTCAGCTCGAACACGCAGCGCTCGGTGACATAGAGCACCCGCTGGCCGTTCTTCAGCGCGCGCTGGCCGGAGAAGGAGATGCTGCGCACCTCCTCCACGAACTTCGGCACCGTGCCGTTTTCGATGATGGTCACCTCGTCCTTGCGGCGCTCCATCACCAGGCCCTTCGTGTTGAAGGTGAGGCAGAAGACCACCGTGGGCGTCTTCCCGGTGATGTTGGCGAAGCCGCCGATGCCGGGGTAGGCGTCCGGGCTGCGGTGGGCGTTGACGTTGCCGTGGCGGTCCACCTCGAAGGCCCCCATGAAGCAGATGTCGAGGCTGCCGTTGTCGTACAGGTCGAACTGGTTCGCCATGTCGTAGACGGAGGCCGCGCCGATCATCGCGCCGAAGACGGTGCCGGAGGCGGGGAAGCCGCCGATGCCGCCGCTTTCCACGGTCAGGGTGATGCGGTCCAGCATGCCGTTCTTGCGGGCGTATTTCGCCACCGTCTCCGGGATGCCGATGCCGATGTTGACGATGTCGTCCGGGCGCAGCTCGCGCGCGGCGCGGCGGCCGATCGTGTTGTAGGCCGGATTGGAGCGCACGCGGGCGGAGGACAGCTCGTCGATCATCTCCTGCCAGCCCCTCCATTCCTCGTAGGGAATCTCGAAGGAGCCGGTCAGCGCCTTGAAGGCCACCGGCCGGGGCTCCGGCTCCGTCTGCACGATCACGTCCACCAGGCAGCCCGGAATGATCGTGTTGCGGGGGCGCGAGGGGGTGGTCACCAGGCGGTCGACCTGCACGATGACCTTGCCGCCGTTGGCCTTCACCGCCTGGCAGATGGACAGCGCGTCGCCGGACATGTACATGTCGTCGAAGGAGATGTTGCCGAAGCGGTCGGCGGCGGTGCCCTTGATCAGCGCGACGTTCAGCTTCGGCAGGCGGTAGTAGAGGAACTCCTCGCCGCCGACCTCGACCAGCGTGACCAGGGTCTCGTCGTGAGAGATGCGGTTGATGCCCGGCCCCTCTCTGCGCGGATCGCAGAAGATGTCCAGCCCGACCTTGCTCAGCGCGCCGGGCAGGCCGCCGGCCTGCGCGTGGATGGCGTGGGAGATGCAGCCCAGGGGCAGGTTATAGGCCTCAAAGCGGTCCTCCAGCACCAGGCGCTTGGTGCTCGGCATCGCGCCGAAATGGCCGCAGATGATCCGGCTGACCGCACCCTCCCGGATGTAGTCCTCCGCGTTGCGGTGCTCATCCCAGGCGCCGAAGCCCGCGCTGGAGACGATGGTCAGGTCGTGGGGCCTGCCGGTCTCGTGAAAACGCCGGTAGATCGCCTCGTGCAGCTCAATCGGGTTTTCGATGCCGACAAAGGAGTTCACGCAGATGACGTCGCCGGTCTGGATCAGTTCGGCCGCTTCCGCGGGGCTCATCAGCTTGTACATGGAGCATCAGTCCTTTTCTGTCGTTCCGGGCTGGCCGCCGTCCAGCCAGATGTCCGCGCCGCTGCGGCGCAGTTCGTCGAGGGCCTCCTCCGGGGAGCGGAACAGCCGCGCGTAGCCCTCCAGACCCTCGGCCTTGGCGCGCAGCATCCGGGCGTGGGCGCTGACCAGAATCGGCCCGCGCCGCCGGGCGTTGCGCGCCTCCTGAATCATGTTGCAGCCGGCGCTGTTGCCGTCGAAGGCCAGCAGGATGCTCTCCCGCCGCTTGAAGATCTCGTAGGCAAAGCTCTTGTAGACCCCCAGACCGGACGGCTCGATGGACACGCGGACCGCCGCGCCGCTGCCGCGCACGCGCTTCGCCTCCGCCGCGGTCATCCGCAGGGGCACGAAGGCCCACACGCGGAAGCCCTTCTCCCTCGCCCGGTCCAGCAGGTATTTCTCCTGCCCGCACAGGCGGTGCCCGATGACGAGGAAGACCTTCTGCGGATCCAGCCGCTCCAGCAGCTCATCCAGCAGCTCGCTGTCGCCGGGATGCAGGCGGGTGACGTGGCGGTCGTTGTTGAAGCTGCCGCCGACGACGATCACCGGCCAGCCGTCCGGGGGCAGCTCCGCCACCTGGCCCCTTAGCGCGTCCGCACTGTCCCGGCGGCGCTCCCCGGGGAGCACCAGGCCGGCGCTCTGCTGCATCGCGATGCGCTCGCGGATGACCTCATCCACCGGGCGCCCGGCCCGCAGCGCGTCGAAGGCGGCGGTCTTGGCCGCGAAGGCCGCCTCGCCCTCGCGGATGATCTGCTGCTCGGCGGCGCACATCTGCCGCTGCTCCGCCTCGGTCAGCGAGAGCAGCTTGACCAGGGCCAGCTGTTCGTCCACGGAGTCGGTGCCGTAGAGCGCGCCGCCGTCGGTGCCCTGCACGCAGCGGATGCCCGCGCGCAGATACTGCCGCAGCGGATGGTGCTCCAGGGCGCTCAGGTTGTTGAGGCGCACGTTGGAGGTGATCTGGAATTCCAGCACCACGTGCTTTTCCCGCAGCAGCGCCATCAGCTGCCCGCCCTTGCGGCCGCCCAGATTGGCGGTGTACAGGCCGTGGCCGATGCGCATGCGCGGCATGGGCTGCCCGGGGGCCAGCGAATCCGCCACGCAGCGGACGCTGTTGTACACATTGTCGCGCAGACTGTCGTTCTCACCGGCGTGCACGCGGATGACGAAGGATTCCTCCTCCGCGGCGATGCGCGCCAGCTCCCGCAGCAGCGGCGAGAGGTCGCGGATGTCGTTGATTTCTTCCCCCACGATGTCGCTGCCGGCCACCCAGGGATCGGCGGCCGCGGCCCGCACCGCCTCCAGGCTGCGGCGCATGGCGTCCTCCGCCTCAATGCGGTCGCGGACGATGGTCAGCGGCGTGCGGCGGATGGCCGCGAGGAAGCGCAGCATGACGCCGGTCTCCGCGGTGACGTGGGGCATCACCTCGTGAATCTGCCGGAGGGTTTCCGGGGCGCGGGCCGGGTCGGCCAGGGCGGTATCCGAGATCTCCGCATAGCGGATGCCCCGACGGGCATAGCCCCGCGCGATCCAGAGCAGCTTGTCCTGAAACAGCGTATTGCCCGCGAAGCGCGGATCGCTGTCGTCCAGGCGCATCTGGCGCACGGCGGCGGCGATGTCCGGATCGGGCAGGGCGTCGGCGCCGTCCAGCGGCCAGCCGTCCTCCAGCTGCTGCCCCCGCGTGAACACGTAGCGGTAGAGGTAGACCTTCTCGAGATTCGTGAAAACGGCCTGCCCGTCCTTCATGATGGCCAGCGAGGCGCGGATGCGGGGGATGTTCCAGGCCGCGTCGCCGGGATTGCCCAGCAGCAGGTCGGCGAAGTCGATCAGCGTGTGGTCGTCAATGCGGCGGGCGCGGTATTTGCCGGTCAGCGTGCTGCCGTCCAGCGCGGCCTCCGCCTCCCGCCGGCGCGCGTCCATCAGGGCCTGCTGCCGGGCGTTCACCCGCAGGCCCAGCTTTCGGATGTAGTACAGCGGGTAGGCGATGTGGTGGCACAGTCCCAGGGCGATCAGGATGTCCGGCTCCAGGTTCGCGTTCATGTGGGTGTGCAGATCCGTGCGGAACTTGCAGCTGCGCGGGATCCACGTCTTCACGACCGTCCGGGCGAAGTCCAGGTGGTAGTCCTTGGTCTGGCTCATCAGCGTCTTGGAGATCGCGGGGATGGAGGCCTTCCGCTCAATGGTGCCGTCGGGGAAGATGTTCGCCACCTTCGTGTCCCGCAGGCGCAGGATGTAGACCTCCCGGTTGTCAGCGTTGATGTAGCAGGGCACGCGGCCGCGGATGATCTTCAGCCCCTGCTCGTCGTAGGAGATCGGCAGGCCGCACAGGGCCGCCAGATTCGTGATCAGGTTGCCGGTGCCGTGGTTGGGCGTGCGCAGGATGTAGTGCATCTCCGGGGGCTCGGCTTCCCGGCAGATGGCAGTTTTTTCCAGATAGAGATCGACGATGATGTCCTTCTCCTTGTCCAGATAAAACCGCGCGAACAGCTCCAACCCCATCCCGTCCTTTCCGCAGGCGTGATGCTGCCATTATAGCAGATTCCCGCGGCATTGCAAATCAAATCCAGAGGAAATACAATGCGCCCGCGCCGCAGAAAAGAGCACAGAGAAGAGCACCGAAAAGGGAGACCGCGCCTTGGCGGCCTCCCGATGGGAAATGCGGTGCTTCTGTTTGGGGCTCATTCGGCGCGGACGAAGCTGATGTCCTGCGCGTCCTGCGCATCGCGATGCCAGATGAGCACGAGCCGGCCTTCCGCGTCGGCGCTCAGGGTCAGCTGGCCGGAGAGGCCTGTCGCGGAGGGCTCGCCCAGATCCTCGTCGGAGGCGTAGCCGGCGGAGGTCATCTCCCACCGCGTGCCGTCCGTGTACACCAGGGCGCCCAGCTCGCAGTCGTAGTACACATTCGCCCGCAGCACATAGGCCTCGTGGGTCATGGGGGAGACGATCTCCGCCTGCCAGCCGCGCAGCGGGTTCCGGGAGAGGGTCAGCTCGGTGAACTGCACATCCTGCTCCGTCCAGCGGCCGGAGAGCTCGGCATCCAATTCGTCGCCCGGGGTGGTGTAGGCGATGCCGCCGCCGGTGACGTCCGTGATCCGCCCGTCCGCGACCAGCAGGTCAAAGGTCTGCACCTGGTCGCAGGCAATCCCGGTGTGATGCCGCAGCGTGACGGTGGCGCTGCCGTCGTGCACGGGGACATAGCGGGCGATGAAGGCGTCTCCCTCCAGCCCCGCCGAGGCCAGGGCCGCCGCGGCGTCCTCCGCCTCCGCGCCGTACGCGCTCCAGGCTCCGGCCTCGCCCGGGTGGACAGGCACGCGGATGACATAGCTGCCGTCCTCCTCCAGGCTGCCCTTGATGGGACCTTCCATCGGGAAGAGCGGGATGGGATCCCAGTACGGATCCTGGTAGGCGGCCGCCGCCAGAGCGTTGGCCTCCACATAGGCGCGGATGAAGCGGGTGCGCACAGCCTCCAGGAGGCCGGTGCTGCCGTCTCCCGCGGTATAGTAGGCTTCCTCCAGCTCCGCGTCGCCCTCACAGAAGCGGGCGATGTCCTCGCCGTAGGCCTCCCCGTCGCCGGCGGTCTCCAGCGCCGTGCCCTTCCAGCCGCCCTCGGCCTGCTCCAGCGTCATGATGCCGGGGGCTTCGCCACCGGAGATGCACACCAGGACGCCGTCCCCCAGCGCATAGCGGAACATCCAGAAATTGCCCCACACGGTCATATGGCCGTCGTCGGTCTCCGCCGTGCGCAGGATCACCGGCGCGGGAATCGCCGTGTCGCCCTCCTCCGCGCCGTACATGTCCGCCATGCCGCTGTCCATCATATAGGCGGCGACGGCGGCTTCCACGGGATCGTCGCCGGCATAGCTCCAGGCCGGCAGCCCCTCCGCGGCCGCCAAGGCGCACAGGCCGAGCAGCGCAGCGCACACGGCGCAGAAAACCCGCGCCTTCATCCGATGCATCTGGTTCATTTTGAGATTCCTCCCGGAAGATGGTTTTGCGGAGCGCCGCCTGGGCGCTCCCATGGTATAGACGACGGAGGGCGCGGGAATCTTCCACGCTTCTGATAAAAATTTCACAGAAAGCTTTCCCCGCCGGATCGCGTTCCGAAATGACCGTGGAAATGACCGGCGCGGCCAAAAGCAGGAAATGCGGCTTCTCCGGAGAAATAATCAGAAAGGTGTCATTCATCCGCCGGGAACAGCCGGCATCTGAGGAGGAAAATTCCATGGCGAAAGTCTTCTTTACCCGCGAAATCACGCCCGAAAGCCTGATCCGCATCTATGAGGCCCTGGGCGTCACCCTGCCCGGCAAGGTGGCCGTGAAGATCTCCACCGGCGAGCCCGGCGGCCACAATTATCTGAAGCCCGCCCTGATCGGCCCGCTGGTCAGCCGGCTGAACGGCACCATCGTGGAGTGCTGCACGGCCTACGGCGGGAAGCGGCAGAATGTGAAGAACCACTGGCAGGCCGTGCGCGATCACGGCTTCCTGGACATCGCCCCGGTCGACCTGATGGACGAGGAGGGCGAGATGGACATCCCGGTGACGGGCGGCTTCCACCTGAGCCGGGACATCGTCGGCGACCACCTGACCCGCTATGACAGCGTGCTGATCCTCTCCCACTTCAAGGGCCACGTCATGGGCGGCTTCGGCGGCGCGCTGAAGAACATCTCCATCGGCATCGCCTCCTCCCACGGCAAAGCGCTGATCCATTCCGCCGGCGTCACCGAGGACACGAAGCGCTGCTGGGCCGAGGACAAGCCGAAGCAGGACGACTTCCTGGAGAGCATGGCGGACGCCTGCCAGGCGGTGATCTCCTTCGTCGGCGCGGACAGGATGCTCTACGTCAGCGTGGCGAACCGCCTCTCGGTGGACTGCGACTGCGACAGCAATCCCGCCGAGCCGAAGATGGCCGATCTGGGCATCTTCGCTTCCACGGATCCGGTGGCGCTGGATCAGGCCTGCTATGACGCGGTGATGAACAGCGACGATCCCGGCAAGGCCGATCTCATCGAGCGCATGACCAGCCGCCACGGCATCCACACCGTGGAGGCAGCCGCGCAGCTGGGCCTGGGCGAGCGCACATACGAGCTGGTGGAAATCTGACCGCCGGCAGTCACAAGGAGGATGCAGCCATGTTCGTGCCCGATCCGCACCGCTATGACACGATGACCTACCGCCGCTGCGGCGCGAGCGGCGTGATGCTGCCGGCCCTGTCGCTGGGGCTGTGGCACAATTTCGGCGAGATCACGCCCTTTACCACCCAGCAGCAGATTCTGCGCACCGCCTTTGACCACGGCATCACGCATTTTGATCTGGCGAACAACTATGGCCCGCCCTACGGCGAGGCGGAGCGGAACTTCGGCCGCCACATGGACACCGACTGGAAGCCGCACCGCGACGAGCTGTTCATCTCCACCAAGGCCGGCTACGACATGTGGCCCGGCCCCTATGGCGACCACGGCAGCCGCAAGTATCTGATGGCCAGCCTGGACCAGTCCCTGCGGCGGATGCACCTGGACTATGTGGACGTGTTCTACCATCACCGGCCTGACCCGGATACGCCGATCGAGGAGACCATGGGCGCTCTGGATCAGATCGTCCGCAGCGGCAAGGCGCTGTATGCGGGCATCTCCAACTACCGCCCGGAGCAGGCCCGCGCCGCGATCCGGGAGCTGCGCCGCCTCGGCACGCCCTGCCTGATCCATCAGCCGCGCTACAACATGCTGGACCGCTGGATCGAGGGCGGCCTGACCGATGTACTGCGCGAGGAGCGGGTGGGCTGCATCGTGTTCGGCCCGTTGGCCGGCGGTCTGCTGACCGGCAAGTATCTGGACGGCGTGCCGCAGGATTCCCGCATCGCCCGCGACCCGAGATACCTGAATCAGCGCAGCCTGAACGAGGACACCATGCGCCGCGTCCGCGCCTTGAAGGACATCGCCGACGCCCGCGGCCAGAAGCTGCACCACCTCGCCCTGCAGTGGGTGCTGCGCGACCCGGTGGTGACCTCCGCCCTGATCGGCGCCAGCCGCCCGGAGCAGATCACCGACAACCTGGCGGCCCTTTCCGCGCCGCCGCTGACGGAAGAGGAGCTGCGCGCGATCGACGCCGCGCTGGCCTGAGCGTTCCGGATCGCGCCGGGACTGCCCGGCCTGCTTCAGCCTGCCGCCGCCACGGGCTGCAGGTTTTTCCATGCCCTGCGGGGCCGAGGAGGAAAATGAATTGACCCAAGCTGCAGAAAACCATTATGATGTCATCATTATCGGCGCAGGCCCCGGCGGCATCTTCACCGCCTGGGAGATCATGCACCGCCGGCCGGAAATGCGGGTGGCGGTCTTCGAGGCGGGCTATCCGCTGAGCGAGCGCCACTGCCCCATCGACGGCAAGAAGGTGAAGAGCTGCGTCAAGTGCCCTGTCTGCGCGATCATGAGCGGCTTCGGCGGGGCTGGCGCCTTCTCGGACGGCAAGTACAACCTGACCAACGATTTCGGCGGCTCCCTGTGGGAGTACATCGGCCGGGACGAGGCCATGGAGCTGATGCGCTACGTGGACAGCATCAACTGCGCCAACGGCGGCGCGGAGTGCGCGCTGTACTCCACGGCCGGCTCCCAGTTCAAGAAGCTGTGCATGCAGAACCGGCTGACGCTGCTGGACGCGAGCGTCCGCCATCTCGGCACGGACATCAACTACCGCGTGCTGGAGAATCTCTACGCGCAGATGAAGGATCACATCGACTTTCATTTCCGCACCCACATTGACCACATCGAGACCCTGCCGGAGGGCGGCTGCACGGTGCGCTGGAACGGCGGGAGCGCCTCCGCCCCCTACTGTGTCGTGTCCGTGGGGCGCAGCGGCAGCAAGTGGCTGGAGCGGATCTGCGGGGAGCTGGGCCTGGGCACCCGCTCCAACCGGGTGGACCTGGGCGTGCGGGTGGAGCTGCCCGCGGTCATCTTCTCCCACATCACCGATACGCTCTATGAGGGCAAGATCGTCTACCGCACGGAGAAATACGAGGATCAGGTGCGCACCTTCTGCATGAATCCCCGCGGCATCGTGGTCAACGAGAACACCAACGGCATCGTCACCGTGAACGGCCACAGCTTCGAGGACGAGTCCCGCAAGACCGAGAACACGAACTTCGCCCTGCTGGTGTCGAAGCACTTCTCCGAGCCCTTCCGCGACAGCAACGGCTACGGCGAGAGCATCGT
>CAMNHF010000092.1 GCA_946538975.1 uncultured Clostridia bacterium
ACGGCCACATCCTCTACGTCGACGGCGGCATCCTCGCCTACATCGGCAAGCAGCCGCAGTAAAAACAAAACAAAGCAGCACCGCCGCTTCCGCAAGGGGGCGGCGGTGCTTTGATTTGTACAGGTGTTTGCCGAAAGTGCCAAACGCGCCGCGACAGCGCCCGCCATAGCAGATTACAGCTCGCCCCGCGCGCGCCAGAACGCGTCAATCTGCTTCATGTATTCAAGGGCCTCGTCCTCATCGATGTCGTCGTACCAGACAAAGTCGCCGCCGCCCCAGGCAAACGCGTCCAGGAACTTGCTCCCTTTCCACTTCTCCGGGACACGCGGGTCATACCGCCGGAACACCCTGTCCTTTCCGACACGAACGAGATCTGGCTTCGGTCCTTCGGTCTCCACCATGTACTGGTATTCGCCTGATTTTTCTTTCATCGTGCCGCCTCCTTCAGCCGCATTGCCTTCCACAGTCTTTGGGTTTGCCATGGCAGCTCACCTCTTTCAGCAAATTGAATCGTTCTCCGGATGATGATGTATGAACGGCCGCAGAGCCCGCAGGGGCCATCCTGTTCCCGTCCTGATTGTACTGCCTCGATCCGTCAAATGCAAGAAATGCGGCCATTTGTCGCCTCCGGCGCGACATCATCCACGCTTTTCCCAAAATAGCGGCCAAAAAACGCCCGTGCCGCGTCAGCACAGGCGCTTCCGAATACGCATCCTCACCTGGCCGGGAACCACATCTTCTCCGAGATGGGGAACAGGGTGTCGTCCTGGACCTTCCGCAGGATGCGCGCCTTGTCCTCCCCAGCGGCGATCACCGGGTGGCAGTCGTTGACGCCCTCGGCGGCGCGGCTGCTGGTGAGAACCGGCACGAAGGTGATCTCGCAGCCCGCGTAGCCGGCGTCGTCGAAGCGGAGCCGCACCCGGGCGCACATCGCGTCGAAGGTGCTCATGTCGATCGTGCCGCCGAACATCAGGTTGCCCAGGCTCCACAGCACCGGCGTCCGCCCGAGCACCGTCACGCCCTGCACCACATGCGGATGCGTGCCGACGATCAGATCCGCCCCGGCCTCGGCAGCCATGCGGGCCAGCTGCGTCTGCGTGTCGTTGTGCAGGGGGCTGTACTCCTGGCCCCAGTGGCAGCTGTAGATGACGACATCGCAGCCCGCCTCCCGCAGCGCGGCGATCTCCCGGCCGACACGCTTCTTATCCTGCTTCCAGATCGTCTCACGGATGCCCGCGAAGCCGATTTTGCGGCCGTCCTTCTCCCAGATATAGGTGTAGCTGTAGCCGCTGTAGGGCACGCCCGCCGCGTCCAGGGCAGCGCGGGTCGCCTCCTTGCCCTTGGCCTGATAGTCAATGTAGTGGTTATTGGCGATGTTGACCTGCTCCACCGAGCCGGCGGTCAGCGCCTCCGCCCATTCCGGCAGCCCGCGGAAGCGGTACGGCTTGTCCTTGCGCTCGCCGGCGGCATCCGCCTTGAGCACGCATTCCAGATTGACGAAGGTCATGTCATCGGTGGAGAAGAGGCTCTGCAGGCCGCCGAAGGGCCAGCCGCTGCCGTTCGCCGCAAGGTAATCGGCCAGGGTGCCGTCCTTCTTCCAGTAGCTCTCCCGCAGGCCCAGCACGGCGTCGCCGCCGAGGGTCAGCGTCAGCACGCCCGCCTCGGCCTCCTCCGGCTCCCAAACGGCGCCGGGCACCGGCAGCAGCTGGGTCTGCGCGTCCGGGACGGTCTCGCCCCGCAGCACGGCCAGCCGCGCGTTGCGGGCCTCGGGGTCATCCAGAATCATCACGCGGGTGTGCCAGGGCAGGTTCGTCCACATCCACCAGGCGTTGACGCCGCCCTCCGTCATCTCATCCGGCACACGGACGCAGCCGTGGGAGGCCTTGATGCCCAGATCCGCCCGCTGCGCGGAGAAGTCCGGATGCCGCCGGGTCATTTTGCAGCCGATCTGGTGCAGGAGGTTGCCGCCGTCGTAGCGGATCGGGTACATGTACCGCATGCCGTTGTCCACGAAGTCCTCGATGCGCTCCACGGTCAGGAAGGCCCCGGCGGCGGTCTCGCGGATCAGCCGGTCCTCCCCCATCAGCCCGGTGGAGACCGGCACCTCCGCGATCACCTCGCCGCTGCGGTAGACCTTCATCCGCTGCGTGCGCTTGTCGATCAGCAGGCCGTACTCGCCGTTGGGCCAGGCCCATTTCAGATTGGCCGCCGGCACATAGCCGGTGACCTGCGCCCCGTCCTCATGCCGCCAGGCCCGGATCTTCGCCCAGCCGTCCGCCACCTCCAGCACCTCCAGGCTCTGGGACTGGCCGTGCAGGGTGCCCAGGGACTCGCTCTTTTTGTTGGGCAGCTGATAGACCTTCTGGTGATTCGTGCTGATGATGTCCACCACTACGGAGGGCTTGCGCATCAGGGCCCAGATCTCCGCTTCGGTCATGCCGTCCTCCGGCAGCACCGGCCCGGTCGGCGCGATGGGCGGCTGCACCCGCGCCGATGCGGACAGCGTCACGTGAACCTCCCGCACCGCGTCCGTGTTCCCGGCGGCGTAGCAGCGCACCAGATAGTCCCCCGCCGGCAGCGCCTTGCCGTTCACCTTGCCGTCCCAGCGCACCCGGGCGGGCTCCGCGCTGGCGATGCCCTGCTTCTTTGTGCCCAGCAGCCGCTCCGGGGCATCCGCGGCGTAGAAATCCATCACCAGCGTGCCGGCCCGCACCAGCTCGGCCTCGACGAACCAGCTCTCGCCGCCGCCCAGGAACAGGGTCTCCGCCGAGGGCAGGGCGTAGAGCAGCGTCTGCCGGGAGCGCAGCACCTCCACCTCGCAGGAGGCTTCCTCCATGCTGCCGTCCGCGCCCGTGAACAGCGCCTCCAGCACATAGATGTCATTGTACACGCCGATCCGCTGGCCGTCCGCCCGGGTGCCGTCCCAGCTGACGCGGTTCTCCCCCGCCGTCACGGCGACGCGGCCGGAGGCGTACCGGTTGAAGGCGTCCCGCACCCGCCACTCCACCTCGCCGTCCGCGGGGCAGTTCAGCAGGATCGTGTTCTCCTGAAAGGCCGTGATGCCGTCCGGCATACGCACCGTGAATTCCGCCGAGGCCGCGCCCGCAAGCAGCAGGGTCATCAGCACCAGCGTCAGCAGCGCCGCGCGTCGCAATTTCATTCCTCATTTCCCGGGGCCGTGCGCCCCGCTCCTATCCTACCATATCCGTGCCCCGAAAATCAAGCCGCAGCGTGCAGCCGTGACCGCCCGCGCATCCATCGCAGCTGCATCGTGTATTCATTGTGTATTCCTCCGTCCGGGCAGCTTGACAAATGCCCCCGCTGCATTTATGATGAGGCGAAATTCTGTATCGGGAGGGCGGCGCATGGAACGGCAGGCTGTGAAGGATCGGCTGCAGTATGTGCTCTCCGTACTGATCTTCGGCACCAACGGACTGATTCTGCGGCACATCGGCTTCCCCAGCGAGGTCGTCGTGCTGGGGCGGTGCGTGCTGGGGGCAGCCTTCATCCTTCTGATGATCCGCCTGCGCGGCGGGCGGGTGAACTGGGCGGCCCTGTGGCAGCGCGCGGGCTGGCTCGTCCTGAGCGGCTTCGCCCTGGGCATGAACTGGATCGCCCTCTTCGCCGCCTACCTGCAGACCTCGGTGGCCGTGGCCAGCCTGTGCAACTATACCGCCCCGCTGATCCTCATCTTCGCGGTGCCCCTGCTCTTCCGCGAACCCATCGTCTGGCGGAAGCTGCCCTTTGTCGGCATGGCGGCCATCGGCATCGTGCTGGTGACCGGCGTGCTGGAGGGCGCGGCGGTCGGCAGCGTGCAGGGCATCCTGCTGGCCCTGGGCGCGGCGCTGGGCTTTGTGACCGTGGTGCTGTGCAACCGCAAGCTGAAGGACCTGCAGCCCCTGGACAAGACCGCCGCCCAGCTTCTGGTCTCCGCCGTGTGCGTGCTGCCCTTCGCCCTGCATGCCGCCGCCGCGCAGCCGCTGACGCCGGATCCCGTCTCCGTGCTGCTGACGCTGGTGATGGGCCTGCTCAACACCGGCTTCGCCTACAGCCTGTACTTCCGCTCCCTGACCGATCTGCCGGTGCAGACCGTGGCGCTGATCGGCTATCTGGAGCCGGTCGTGGCGGTGCTGACCTCCGCCCTGCTGCTGGGCGAGCCGCTGACTCCGCTGGGCCTGCTCGGCGCGGTGCTGGTGATCGGGGCGGCCGCGGGCAGCGAGCTGATGCAGTGAGGGCTGCGGCAACGATTTGCAGCATCACGTTTGCAGCATCTGATTTTGTAACATCACGTTTGTAACATCTCGTAACAAGGCGGAAAGAAAAGATTGTCAATTCCGCGCGGATATGATAGAATGAATCCGCTCACAGACCCGGCAGAAGGAGGCGGCGCCATGGAACGCATCGGAGAAATCACCGCGATGGACGGCAATGTGGCGGAAGTCACCTTCTGCCGTGAAAAGGACTGCGGCGAATGCCACGCCTGCGACGGCGGCCAGAAGCGCACGGTGCTGCATCTGCCGCTGAACGGCATGACCGCCTCGGTCGGCGACCTGGCCTGCGTGGAGCTGCCCACCGGCACAGTGGTGAAGGCTTCGCTGCTCGCCTACGCCCTGCCGATCGCGGGCCTGCTGGGCGGCATGGGCCTCGGCGCGCTGCTGGCCCCGGGCAATCAGGCCGTCACGGCCCTGTGCGGCTTCGTGGGGCTGGCGCTGACGGCCGGCATCGTCTTCATGGGCGAAAAGCGCCGCAGGCACAGCGCCGCGTGGCAGCCGGTGCTGATCCGCGTGCTGCCCGGCGCTGTCTACGGCAAAAAGACCGACTCCGCCGGCGCGGAGGAATGAAGAAAGGAGCTGTATCAAATGATCACCGAACTCACTTCCGCCAACTTTGACACCTTCGTGAAGGGCACCGACAAGCCCGTGCTGATCGATTTCTGGGCGCCCTGGTGCGGGCCCTGCCGCATGCTTTCCCCGCTGGTGGATTCCCTCGCCGGTGAGCGCGCGGACATCGCCGTCGGCAAGGTCAACGTGGACGAGGCGCCCGACCTGGCCATGCGCTTCGGCGTGCAGGGCATTCCCACCCTGCTTCTGTTCAAGAACGGCGAGAAGGTCAACCAGAGCGTGGGCCTGATCCCCGCCGCCGCGCTGCAGGAATTCGTCGACAGCGCGAAGTAAGCCCCCTCCCCCGCATCAGCTGAGGCACGGTTTTCCCTCCCCGCGAGGGAAGGCCCTGCCCTTTTCGCAGTGTATCGAGCCGCCTCCCGGAAAGGAATGTCATCCATGAAACGCCTTGTGTCCCTGCTTCTCTGTCTTCTCCTGCTGACGGGCTGTGCGCCGGCGCTGGCCGCCACAACCAAAACCGCCTCGCAGATTCACCCCTCCTTCATCCCGTGGGATCAGCTGCCCGAGCCCGTGGACGGCCAGCATCACTATCTGCTGCTGTGCGTGGATCAGTGGAACAAGCCCATGGGCAACACGGACGGCATGGTGATCCTGACGCTGGACACCCGGGGACACCGCATCATGCTGACCTCCATCATCCGCGACGCCATCGTCTGCCGGCCGGACGGCGTGCCGGGCCGCATCACCTACATCGCCAGCAATTACGGCGTGGAGGCGCTGATGAAGGTGATCAGCGAGCATCTCGGCGTACGGCTGGAGAAGTACATCCTGTTCAACTTCAGCCAGATCCGGGACATCGTGGACTATTTCGGCGGCGTGGACATCACGATCAACGACGCGGAGGCGCATTACTTCTACATCAATGAGGTCCGCCCGCGCCCCGGCGAGGCGGTGATCCGCGCGGCGGGCACCTATCACTTCGGCGGCCGCGCCGCGATCACCTACATGCGCATGCGCAAGGCCGACGGCCACGGCGACTTCATGCGCACCCAGCGCGTGCGCAACGTGCTGTCCACCCTTGCGGACCGCTGCCGCGTGATGACCTGGGACGAGGCGCTCGGCCTGGTGAACGCGATTCTGGAATCCTCATCCTCCACCAACATGACGCTGCAGGAGATGCAGGACGCCGCCGGATACGCCTTCGGCCTGCGGGACTGCGTCATCGAGGAGCTGCGCATTCCGCCGAGCGACGACATGCGCACCGCCATCACCTACGCCGGCATGAGCGTGCAGGAGATCGACTGGGAAGCCTGCCGCGAGGCCATGGCGGACTATCTGCAGAACAGCTTCCTCGTCCTGTCCGACGACGGCGGCGAGAGCCTCGAGCACCTGGACGAGCTGGAGGATGACTTCGGCGACCTGGAGACCATCTTTGACGAGTAAAGGAGACCTGCCATGAAGTGTCCCGTCTGCGGCGCGTGGAACCGCTCCACGCTGCCCGTATGCTTCTCCTGCGGCGCGGCGCTGCGGCAGGCGCAGCAGGAGGAGAGCTGGAAGGGGCGCGTGCGGGACAGCGACCACGGCACGCAGTATTACCGGATGGATCAGGACGGGGAAATCGACGCCGCCCCCGACGCCCGCGACGAGCTGGCCGAGGAGATGAACGCCCTCAAGGAGCGCAAGGAAGCCGGCACGCGCCGCCTGCAGCAGCTGGAGGAAACCGCCGCCCGCCGCACGGCCAGCGAGGCCCCGCCCATCTCCATCCATATGTCCCCCGCCGCGGGCAGCATGTGGAACGCCTCCGCGAAGGCCTCCGCCGAACGCCGCCGGCGCAGCGGCAGCCGCACGCAGGTGGTGCAGCCCGCCCCGGAGGAAGCCCCGGCGGAGCAGCCGCTGGACGCATCCCGGGACGCGGTGGATCCCCTGTGGGCGGAGATGGCCGGTTTCGACAGCCGCCGCAGCGCCGCGCAGGTGGTGCGGGAGGAAAAGAAGCCCCGCCTTTCCGCCGCGCAGAAGGTGCTGCGGGGCATGATCATCTTCCTGTTCATCGCCCTGGTGGGCCTTTGCGGCTATTTCGGCTACTTCTATTTCGAGGCGCGGCAGGCCGAGGCGCGCGCCGCCCGGAAGGCCTCCGTGGTGGCCTCCATTCTGGATGACCTCGCGGCCCACACCATCATGATCCCCGGCGAGGACGGCTCCCAGATCTACATCCGCGAGCTGCACAATTCCTATGTGGTCACCGGCGGCTACGCGACCATCGAGATTGCCGACCACACCTGGTATGACAGCCTGCTGGAGCTGACGCAGGAGACGATGGAGGTCTCCCTGACCCCCTATCTGAAGACCGCCAGCGGCCAGCAGCAGCTGCTCGACGTGATCACCTATACGATCGACATCCCGCTCAGCCCGATCACCATGGTCACCCCCGACAGCAAGCGCACCACCGTGGCCTCGTCGATGTACACGATGACCTTCGAGGTGCGCCCGGGCTCCACGGTCATCGTGAACGACAAGGACGTGTCGGACACGGTCAACGCCGAGACCGGCGAATTCACCTACAACGCCACCGTGCACCCGGTGGGCGACAACAGTTTCCTCATCCGGGTGCGCAGCCAGTACTGCCGGGAGAATCAGCTGCAGGTCGTGCTGTACCGCGAGAAGCAGGAGATTCCGCTGGATCTGGCGGCGGACACCTTCACCTCCACCTCCATGAAGCAGATGACGGTCAACTGCACCACGCTGCCCGGAGCCACGGTGGACGTGCTCTCCCCCCACACCGATCTGAACATCACCGAGCTGGGCACGACCGGCGCGTTCTCCTTCATCGCCGTGTTCGACCACATCGGCAACAACGTGATCCACATCACCTCCAGCTATCCCGGCAAGAAGCCCTCGACCATCGAGTACACGATCTATTACGTCCCCTCGGTCGACATCTATACCGGCAAGGCCTGGCCGCTCAACCGCGCCAGCGACTATTCCGAGCTGGTCAGCAACATGTCCGCCCGCGCGGCGGCCACGCAGGTCTATGTGGTGATGGCGGTCTGCAAGGAGATCGTCAGCGAGAAGCCGCAGATGGCCATCTTCTACACCGGCGCGGACGGCGAGAGCCAGCCGGTGCTGCTGCAGAACTACTCCAAGACCGTCTGGAAGAAGGGCACCTATTACCGCATCTATGCCGACGCCTACGGCACCTACAACAGCATGCCCTGGCTGAACGCGCGCTTCACCTACGACCATTGACCGGCATCCCCGCCGCAACAGGAGGCGAACACCATGTATGACCTGCTCATCATCGGCGGCGGCCCCGCTGCCTTCAGCTGCGCCATGACCGCCCGCAAGCGCGGCCTGCACTGCGCCGTGGTTTCCGCGGACGCGACGACCGGCTGGCTCTGGCGGGCCGAGCAGCTGGACAACTACCCCGGCATGCCCGCCGTCAGCGGCCGCGAGCTGCTGCGCGTGTTCCGCCAGCAGGCCGAGGATCTCGGTGCGGAGATCATCCACGCCGTCGCCCGGCAGATTCAGTCCTTCGGCGGCTCCTTCATGGTGCTGGCCGGCAATGACGTGCTGGAATCGAAGGCCGTGGTGCTGGCCATGGGCGCGGCCCGGCCGAAGCTCCTGCCCGGCGAGGAGGAGCTGATCGGCATGGGCGTGAGCTGGTGCGGCACCTGCGACGGCATGTTCTACCGCGGCAAGCGCGTCGCGGTGCTCTCCGCCTGGGAGGGCGGCGTGGAGGAGGCCGTGTTCCTCGCGGGTCTCGCCTCCGCGGTCGACTATTACACCCTGGCCCCGCATGCCGCCCCGGACGATGCCCGCATCCGTCTGTGCGGCGGCCGCGTGAAGGAGCTGCGCCGCGAGGGGAAGGAGATCGCCGTCGTCACCGATCAGGGCGAGGAGCGCTATGACGGCGTGTTCGTCTTCCGCCCGGCGGTGGCCCCGGACCGGCTTCTGCCCGGGCTGGAGCTGGACGGCGCCTTCATCCGCGTCAATCGCCGCATGGCCACCAGCATCCCCCACGTCTATGCCTGCGGCGACTGCACCGGCCAGCCCCTGCAGGTCGCCAAGGCTGTCGGCGAGGGCAACGTGGCGGCCATCTCCGCCGCAGAGGATCTGATGTGAGACCCGAATCAGGAGGTTGTCCCATGAAAAGAACGCTGGCGCTGCTGCTGATCCTGCTGCTGACCCTCTCCGCGGCCCAGGCGGATCCGCTGACGCAGATCGACGATCTGGCCGCGGAATTCCGCCAGCCGGAGGACGGCTCGCTGCTCATCTTCCGCTACGCCTTCCCGCAGGTTGCCTCCGCGGACAGCGAAAAGCAGGAGGCCGTGGAGGAGATCAACGCCTTCTACGCCTACGAAGCCTACGACGCCGAGGCCTTCAAGGTTCCGATGGCCGCCGACGAGATGGAGGAGGCCGGCGAGCAGGGCGAGGTCACCGTCAGCTACACGGTCACCTGCTCCACGGAGAAGTGGTTCTCCGTGCTGATGCAGACCGAAACCCGCACCGCCTCCTGGCGCTACGTCTCCTATAAATCCCAGGTGTTCGCCTGTGAGACCGACAAGCCCGGCAACGTGATCTCCCTCCCCTACCTGCTGGGCATCCTGGACGAGGGCGAGGACGACACCTGGCTGCAGACCCGGCAGACTGAGCGCGCGGACGCCTGCGTGCAGCGGCTGGTCTGGGAGGAGCTGGAGCGCCGGGCCGCCGCGGGCGAGTTCACCCTGCCGGCGGACGTGAACGAGGAGACCTTCGCGGTGCTCTTCTCCCCGGAGGAGGACTTCTACCTGGATGAAAACGAGCAGCCGGTGTTCTACCTGAAGCCCGGCCTGCTGGGGGACAGCGCCGCGGGACTCATCACCATCCCCTTCACACTGGACGAGCTGCTGGACGAGATCTGAGGGCGCGCAAAGAAAGGCGCAAAGAAACACGAAGAAAACAGCCAGGCCGCCTTTGTGCGCTTGACAGCATCCGCCCGGTGAATATAATGTTCTGAGAGGATCATTCCCCGGATAAAAGCGTCAAATCGGAGGGATTTGGGATGAAAGAGATCACCGTGGAGAAGACCCTGGCGCCCAAGGCCAGGCCGCAGGACGAGAGCAAGCTGGGCTTCGGCTCGATTTTCACCGACCACATGTTCCTGATGGACTATTTCAAGGGCGAGGGCTGGGTCAACCCGCGCATTGTCCCCTATGGCAGCTTCACGCTGGATCCCTCGGCCATGGTGTTCCACTACGGCCAGGCCATCTTTGAGGGCACCAAGTGCTACCGCCGCGCCGACGGCGGCCTGCAGCTGTTCCGGCCGCAGGACAACCTGGCCCGCATGACCCGCTCCGCCGCCCGCATGTGCATGCCCGCCCTGGACGAGCAGACCGCGCTGGAGGGCCTGAAGAAGCTGGTGGAGATCGACGCGGACTGGGTGCCCCATCAGCCCGGCACCAGCCTGTACATCCGCCCGACGATGATCGCGCTGGATCCGCAGCTGGGCGTGCACGCGGCCCGTCACTACCTGTTCTTCATCATCTGCTCCCCGGTCGGCTCCTACTACAAGGAGGGCCTGAAGCCGGTGGGCATCTATGTGGAGGACGAATACGTGCGCGCGGTGCGCGGCGGCACCGGCTTCACCAAGTGCGCGGGCAACTACGCCGCCTCCATCCTCGCCGGGGACATCGCCGAGAAGAAGGGCTATTCCCAGGTGCTCTGGCTGGACGGCGTGGAGCAGAAATATGTGGAAGAAGTCGGCTCCATGAACATGATGTTCGCCTACGGCAGCCACATCGTGACGCCCATGCTGAACGGCTCCATCCTGCCCGGCATCACCCGGGACAGCATCCTGACGCTGGCGCAGCAGCTGGGGTACACCGTGGAAGAGAAGCGGCTGGCCATCGCAGACATCTTCGAGGACATCCGCGCGGGCCGGCTGACCGAGGCCTTCGGCACCGGCACGGCGGCCGTCATCTCCCCCGTGGGCGAATTGTGCTGGAAGGACGAGAAGCTGGTGATCGGCGGCGGGCAGATCGGCCCGGTCGCCCAGAAGCTGTATGACACGCTCACCGGCATCCAGTACGGCCGCATTCCCGATGAAAACGGCTGGATCATGAAGCTCTGAGCCGCCGCGTTTCCTGCCGCCCTGCGCCTGTTTCCGCGCGGGCGGCATCTTTTGACGACAGCGGTCTTTTGCGGGAATTGTTACTGCTCAGTGCCTGGGGGAAGGAAACCCTTTTCCCGGAGGAAAAGGGCTTTCCTTCCCCCAGGCCCCCATCTTTCCGAAAAGGCCGTTCTTTGGGGAAGGG
>CAMNHF010000093.1 GCA_946538975.1 uncultured Clostridia bacterium
CTGATCACCAACGACGGCGTGACCATCGCCAAGGAAATCGAGCTGGAAGACCCCTTTGAGAACATGGGCGCCCAGCTGGTGAAGGAAGTCTCCACCAAGACCAACGACGTGGCCGGCGACGGCACCACCACCGCGACCCTGCTGGCCCAGGCCATCATCCGCGAGGGCCTGCGCAACCTGGCCGCCGGCGCGAACCCCATGATCCTGAAGAAGGGCATCGAGGCCGCGACGGACGCCGCCGTGTCCGCCCTGCGCGCCATGAGCCAGCCCATCGCCGGCAAGCAGGCCATCGCCCAGGTGGCTTCCATCTCCGCCGCCGATGAGACCGTCGGCAAGCTGATCTCCGACGCGATGGAGACCGTCGGCTCCGACGGCGTCATCACCGTGGAGGAGTCCAAGACCATGTCCACCGGCATGACCACCACCGAGGGCATGATGTTCGACCGCGGCTATGCCTCCGCCTACATGGTCACCGATCCCGAGAAGATGGAAGCGGTGCTGGATGATCCGCTGATCCTGATCACCGACAAGAAGATCAGCGCCTTCCAGGAGATCCTGCCCCTGCTGGAGCAGGTCGTGCAGACCGGCAAGAAGCTGCTCATCATCGCCGAGGACGTCGAGGGCGACGCGCTCTCCAACCTGGTTGTGAACCGCCTGCGCGGCACCTTCATCTCCGTCGCGGTCAAGGCGCCCGGCTTCGGCGACCGCCGCAAGGAAATGCTGCAGGACATCGCCATTCTGACCGGCGGCACCGTGATCTCCTCCGAGACCGGCATGGACTTCAAGGATGCCACCCTGAGCGTGCTGGGCACTGCCCGCCAGGTGAAGGTCAACAAGGAGAACACCACCATCGTCGGCGGCGCCGGCGACAAGAAGGACATCGAGGCCCGCGTTGCGCAGATCCGCGCGCAGATCGCCGACACCAAGAGCGACTACGACCGTGAGAAGCTGCAGGAGCGGCTGGCCAAGCTGGCCGGCGGCGTCGCGGTGATCCAGGTCGGCGCGGCTACCGAGGTCGAGATGAAGGAGCGCAAGCTGCACATCGAGGACGCCCTGGCGGCGACCCGTGCGGCGGCGGAAGAGGGCATCGTGCCCGGCGGCGGCATTGCCCTGCTGAACGCGATCCCCGCGGTGAAGGCCATCGAGAGCCAGTTCACCGGCGACGCCCGCACCGGCGTGCAGATCATCCTGCGCGCGCTGGAGGAGCCCATCCGTCAGATCGCGGCGAACGCCGGCGTCGACGGCAGCGTGGTCGTGGAGAACATCCGCAACTACCGCCGCCGCAACGCGAAGAAGACCGGCTACGGCTACGACGCGCTGAAGGACGAGTATGTCGACATGATCGAGCGCGGCATCATCGACCCGACCAAGGTCACCCGTTCCGCCCTGCAGAACGCGGCGTCCGTGGCGGCCATGGTGCTGACCACCGAATCCCTGGTGGCGGACATCCCGCAGCCCGAACCCGCGCAGCCCGCGGGCGGCGCCGGCGGCATGGGCGGCATGTACTGAGACTGAACAGATCCCACGGCGGGGGGCGGCATGCCTCCCGCTTTTTTGACGCCCTTCTTTTGCCGGAGCGCTGACCGCGTGCCATGCGGATGTTCCTGCCGTGCAGACAGCCCCTGCGCCTTTTGTCCCCAAAAAAAGAAAAATCCCGTTTCGCTGGTGACATTAGGCGGGAAATCATGTATAATGATGGCAGCCGACATCCGGCAGACAGCACCGGAGGATGGAGGAGAAGAGATGGCCAACAGGATCGTGATGGCGTACTGGGATTGCCCTTCCTGCGGCACCAAAGGCAACCGCGGCGATCAGGCATCCTGTCCCAACTGCGGACGCGCCCGGGGTGAAGTGAAGTTTTATATGCGCGACCACGCCGAGGGCCAGACCCTGGAGGAGGACGAGCGCGGCAGCGTGGAGTATGTGGACGAGGAGAAGGCGAAGTACATCAACCGCAGCCCGGACTGGTACTGCTCCTTCTGCCAGTCGCTGAACAGCGACAACGCGGAGAACTGCACCTCCTGCGGCGCCTCCCGCGCGTCGTCGGAGGCGAACTACTTCCAGATGCACAGCCGGCTGCAGCAGCGCGAGGCAGAGCGGCAGCAGCCCGTCCAGCCCGAGACCCCGCAGAAGAAGCGCTCCTTCCTGCCGCTGATTCTGATCGCCGCGGTGATCATCGGCGTGGTGATGTACCTGAACTCCAGCCGCACCCGCGGGGACTTCCAGGTCAGCGGCCTGAGCTGGGCGCGCTCCATCGTGGTGGAGCAGAACCAGATGTTCCAGGAATCCGGCTGGAACGCGCCGGCCGGGGCGGAGATCACGGCGCAGAAACAGGAGCTGCACCACTACGACAGCGTGCTGGACCATTACGAAAACGTGCCCGTGCAGCGCTCCCGGGAGGTCATCGACCACTACGAGACCTACTACTCCTACGAGGATCTGGGCAACGGCTATTTCGAGGAGGTGCCGCACGAGCGCGCGGTGTACAAGACGGAGTACTACACCGAGGTTGTTTCCCAGCCCGTGTACCGCCAGGAGCCGAACTACCAGACGAAGTACTACTACAACATCTGGCGCTGGACGGCGGTCCGGGAGGAGAACGCCTCCGGGGAGGGCCATGACGCGGCCTGGCCGGAGATCAGCCTGGGCGAGAACGAGCGCGAGGGCACCCGCACCGAGATCTACCGCGTCGTGATCCGGAACACGAAGAAGGACACCACGGCGACCTACCGGATGAAGGAGGAGGACTGGCGGCAGCTGAATACCGGCGACAGCCTCTACATCACCGACCGCCGCAGCGGCGCGGACGCCTACATCTCCGATGAGAAGGGCGAACGGCTGATGGACCTGTACCCCAACCGCTGAAACCATCGTGAAGACGCTGCCTCCGGGCGGCGTTTTTCTGATGCACAATGCCGCGCAAAAAGCGCGCCCCGGCCGGAGCGCGCCTGGATTCAGCGGGGAAGGTTCACCGCGTAGACGATGTCGCCGATGGCGAAAACCGCGTGGCCGTCATCCGTCAGGCCGAACCAGTGGACGGCGGCGGCGTCCGTGGCAAAGGGCAGCTGATAGGCGGTAAAGCGGGACTGATTGGCCGGGGAGACGTACAGAACCTGATCCTTGGACACCGCGTAGATGCGGCTTTTCCGGATGCCTGCGCCGATGCAGGCGGAGGGCAGGTGGAAGCGGCTGTCCCGCCCGCCGGAGAGCACCCGTAGCTCCGTCAGGCCCTTTGTGTTGTTCAGCTCGGAGGCAGTGGCCAGCAGCATATTGGTCGAGCCGCGCTCCGGCTGATCCCAGTCCACCAGCTCCCAGCCGTAGACCAGCTGCGTCCCGTTCAGATCCTGCACGGCCTTGTAGTCGTAGCTGTACATCTGCTGGGTGGTGAACACGCGCAGCCGGCCCGCGTCATACAGCACCCGGTAGGCGATGAACTCGCCCAGATTGACCTCGCCGGTGTTCATCTTGCCGACCTGGAAGGTGTTCAGCACGGTGTTGACCGCTGTGCTGTAGATGTCCAGGGCCAGCGACCACATGTACTGATCGGCGTCGCCGTAGAAGCCCACGTCCATCAGCATCATGTTCTTGTAGTTGTCCGTCTCGTTGTCGACATAGGTGCCGTCCATGTCGCGCACGATGAGGCTGGGCGAGGCGGGGCTCCCGGTGACTGCGGCGAAGTATTTTTCGCCGACGCGGGCGAACTGCACCGGCTCCGAAAAGGTGGACTTGTAGATGGAGCGGCCGCCGCGGTCCAGCACATTGATCTCGGAATCGCTCCAGGCCACGACGTAGGTGTCGGAGACGGAGAACTGCTGGCCCTGCCCCAGGGTGTAATTCCAGCGCACGCTGCCGGAGCTGCTGGTGCAGTACAGCACGCCGTTGCGCTTGTCGTAATAGAGCACGTCGCTGCCGAAGATGGTCACGTCCTCATCCGAGTGGCAGGGCAGCGTGACGGCGGAAATCCGGGTTACGCCGGGCGGATGTGTGTGGATCCACAGGCCGATGGCGGCGGCGGCGAGCAGCAGCGCGGCGGCGATCACCATCCACCACCGGATGCGCAGCTTCCCGCTGCCGCCCTGAACCGAAGCGCCGCCGGAAGACCGCTGGATGTGTTCACTCGCTGTCATGGCCTCGCCTCCTTCCTTCACATGGCATGCTCCCCATTATAGCAGGAGCCCGGCAGATTGGCAAGTCATTTCGCCTCCGCCCAGTTCGCGCCGCTGTGCACCTCGGCCACCAGCGGCACGCGCAGCTCGATCACCTGCTCCATGCAGGTCTGCAGCAGGGCCGCGGCGCGCTCCGCCTCCTCCGGCGGGCATTCGAGGATCAGCTCGTCGTGCACCTGCAGGATCAGCCGGCTGCGCAGGCCTTCCTTGCGCAGCGCCTCGGCCACGCGCACCATGGCCAGCTTGATGATGTCCGCGGCGGTGCCCTGCACGGGGGTGTTCATCGCGGCGCGCTTGCCGAACTCGCGCACGGCCTGCTTGGGGCTCTTCAGCTCCGGCAGATAGCGCCGGCGGCCCATCAGGGTCTGCGTATAGCCGTTCTCAATGCCCAAGGCGGCGCATTCGTCCATGAAGCGCTTCACGCCGGGATACTTGGCGAAATAGCGGTCGATGAAGCGCTTCGCCTCGCTCTGGCTGACGCCGGTGTTCCGCGCCAGGCCGAAGGCGCTGATGCCGTAGATGAGGCCAAAGTTGACCGCCTTGGCCTGGGAACGCAGCGCCGGGCTGACCGCCTCCAGCGGCACCTCGAAGATCTCGCTGGCCGTGCGCGCGTGCACGTCCTGTCCGTGGCGGAAGGCGTCCACCAGGGCGGCATCGCCGGAGAAATGGGCCATCAGCCGCAGCTCGATCTGGCTGTAGTCCGCGTCGAGCAGCACCCAGCCGTCCCGGGGCAGGAAGGCGCGGCGGATCTCGCGGCCCTCCTCGGAGCGCACGGGGATGTTCTGCAGGTTCGGCTCGGAGGAGGAGATGCGGCCCGTGGCCGTCGCCACCTGGTCGAAGTAGCTGTGCACGCGGCCCTGCGCGTCCATCAGCGGCAGCAGGCCCTCCACATAGGTGCCGTTCAGCTTGACCAGCTGGCGGTAGCGCAGCAGCGGGTCGATGACCTCCGGGGCGATGGGCCGCAGATCCTCCAGCACCTCGGCGGAGGTGGACCAGCCGCGGGTGGTCTTCTTCCCGTGGGGCAGGCGCAGCTTCTCAAACAGAACCTCGCCCAGCTGCTGCGGGCTGTTCAGATTGAAGGCGCCGGCCCCGCAGGCAGCCCAGACGCGCTCCTTCAGCCCGTTGAGCTCCGCGGTGTAGCGCTCGCCCAGGGCCCGCAGGAAGCCGCCGTCCACCCGGAAGCCCTCGCGCTCCATGTCAAAGAGCACCAGCGACAGCGGCAGCTCCACCTCCCGCATCAGCGGCAGCATGCCCTCGGCCTCCACCTTCTGCCGCTGCCATGCGGCCAGGGCCAGGAGGCCGCGGGCGTCGGCGGGCAGGTCCCCGCACAGGGCCGCAAGGGCATAGCTCTTCTCCTGGGGATCCAGCAGGTACGCGCCCAGCATGGTGTCCCAGGCAAAGCCCTCCGGCCGGGGCAGGCCCGCCTTGGCGAACAGATGGCACAGCCGCTTCCCGTCGTGCACGGTGAGCGGCCGCCCGGCATGCTCCGCGATGCACTGCAGGGCCTCGTCCGGGTTCACGCCGGGGTCCAGCAGATCGCCGGCGGTGCGCACGCTCAGCCAGTGGCTGCCGACGGCCAGGGTGCATTCCGTATCGCTGACGCACAGGGCCAGCTCGCCCTCCCGGTGATTTTCCAGCCAGCTCCGCAGCCCTGCGAGATCCGCGGCGGTTTCGCCCTGCGCATCGGCGGCCAGCACGGGCCTGTCCTGCGCGGCGGGGACGGCGGCCGGCTGCGCGCCGGTGATGCGCCGCACCAGCTGGCGCAGCTGCAGCTTCTCCAGGGCGGGGACGGCGGCGCGCAGGTCGGGCAGGGCGCAGTCCTGCAGATGCCACTCCACCGGCGCATCGCGGCGGATGGTGGCCAGCTCGCGGCACTGCCGGGCAATGTCCGCGCCGCCGGCCAGCTTTTCGCCCAGCTTGCCCTTCACCTCGCCCGCGTGAGCGAGAATCTCTTCCAGGGAGCCGTACTGCTGCAGCAGCTTCACGGCGGTCTTGTCGCCCACGCCGGCGATGCCGGGAATGTTGTCGCTGCTGTCGCCGGCCAGGCCCTTCCAGTCGGTCACCTGCTCCGGCGTGAAGCCGTACTCCTCGTAAACCCGGGCCGGTGTGAAGCGGATCGTCTCGCTGATGCCCTTGCGGGTGAACAGCAGCGTGGTCTGCGCGCTGACCAGCTGCAGGGCGTCGCGGTCGCCGGTCAGCAGCAGGGGAGAGACGCCGCTCTCCGCGCCCAGGCGGGACAGGGTGCCCAGCAGATCGTCCGCCTCCCAGCCCTGCAGGCCATAGCGGCGGATGCCGATGTCGTCCAGCAGCTGCCGCAGGGTGCCGAACTGCTGCACCAGCTCCGGCGCGGTCGGGGCACGGCCTGCCTTGTAGGCCGGATAGGCCGTGTGGCGGAAGGTGGGGCCGTGCTCGTCGAAGCAGACCGCCAGATAGGCCGGATGCTCCTCCTCGATCACCTTGAGCAGCATGGAGAAAAAGCCGTGGATGGCGTTGGTGTACACGCCGCCCGCGTCCATCAGCGGCAGGGCGTGGAAGGCCCGGTGCAATAGGCTGTTGCCGTCCACGATCAGGAATACGTCTTTCATGATGCCTCGCTCCGTTCCAATTCTCCCGGCGGGCGCGCAGGGATGTATCTGCATTCATTCGACTTCCGGCGGGAAAATCCTGCCTGCCTTGCGGCGGGGCGGCGGATGTGCTACACTGGACGGGGAGGCGAGGCAAATGAACCGACTGCAGCTGTATACCGGCGGCGGCAAGGGCAAGACCTCCGCGGCGATGGGCGCGGCGCTGCGGGCCCTGGGCCACGGCTGGCCGGTGCTGATCGCGCAGTGGATGAAGGACGGCACCAGCGGGGAAGTGCGCCCGCTGCGGCAGCTGGGCGCGGAGGTACTGCACGCGCCGAAGTGCGGCTTCACCTTCCGGATGGACGAGGAGACCCTCCGCCGCACCGCCCGGGAGCAGGAGGCCTTCGCGCAGGAGGTTGGCGCCCGCATGCTCCGCACCCATCCGCGGCTGATCGTGCTGGATGAGCTGGCGACGGCCCTCGGCACCGGCCTCGTGGCGGATGAGACCGCGCAGATGCTGATCCGCGCGGCCCTGCGGGAGGGGGAAACCCTGGTCACCGGCGGCACGGCGCCCGGGTGGCTGGCAGAGCTGGCGGATTATCACACGGAGCTGCGCCCCCTGCGGCACCCCTTCGCGCGCGAGGGGCTGGAAGGCCGCGAGGGCATCGAGTGGTGAGATTGACAGCAGCGTCATCCTGTGCTATGCTCTTCTTGAGCGGTGAATCATCATCCCGAAAAACAATAAGGAGGAAGTCAGTCATGAGCAAATGGGAGTGCCCCTGCGGCTACGTGTACGATCCTGAGCTGGGCGATCCGGACAGCGGCATCGCGCCCGGCACGGCCTGGGAGGATGTCCCCGAGGACTGGGTCTGCCCGGTCTGCGGCCTGGGCAAGGACGCCTTCACCGAGGTGGAGGCATAAGGCGAAGCCGTCCCGCTTCCGCTGCGCGCGGGGGCGGGGCGCTTTTTTGCGTGCCGCTGCGGCGCGGGGAGGCGCGGAAGGAAAAAACGGGCGAAAAGGCAGGATTTGGCAGGGGCGGCGTCAAAATATTATAAGATACCCCAAGGCTTTGACGGCCGCGGGAAGGGCTTGGAGGTGCTTTGGAATGAAGCGTTTGCTGTGGCTGCTGGCGCTGCTTGCGTGCTGCGCGCTGGGCTGTGCGGGGGCGGAGGTTTCCACCCGCCTGCGCGTGGTCAACACGTACAACTCGGCGAAGATGCTGGTCCGGCAGGACTTCGTGGATGCGCAGGGCAATCTGACCGAGGCGGAGGACAAGGGCTATGCCACGGTGAAGTACACCTATGAGGGCAAGAGCCTGATGCGCACCGCCTACTATGACGCGGAGGGCCGGCTGACCAACACTGTCGGCGGCTGGGCGCAGATCGTGCTGAAGCGCAACGGGCAGAACAAGGTGACCCGCCAGACCTATCAGGATGAAAACGGCGCCATCGTGCCGGGGCCGGAGGGCTGGGCGCAGATGGAGAGCGAATACTATGGCAAGCTGCCCAAGTCCACCCGCTACCTGGACGCGGAGGGGCGGCTTTTCCGCTCGGACACGCAGTATGCCAGCTATGAGATCGAGTACCGGATCAACGGCAGCCGCTACACACGGATGAGCGAGAGCTACCTGGACGCGGATGGGCGGAAAATGAACGGCCCGGACGGCTGGGCCACGGTGGTGTATGACCGCCTGGCCAACGACGTGGTCTGGTGCACGACCTATTATGGCGCGGACGGCGAGCTGGCGGAGAGCCTTTCCAACGGCTACGCGAAAATGAAGCAGGAGTACGACCGCCTGAACCGGGTGGTTCGCGTGTCCTATTTTGGCCGGGACGGCCAGCTGACCGCCGGCCCCAAGGGCTACGCCAGCTGCACCAGCAGCTACACCGGCTCCGGCCAGTACGACGTGAAGGAGATGTACTACGCCGCGGACGGCAGCCCCTACATGATGCCGGGCGGCTACTGCGGCTACGCGTACAAGATGGACGGGAACCGTGTCGTCGGGGCCTACTATTACGATGCCTACGGCAACCGCACCATGACCCGGAAGGGCTACTCCGGCCTCAAGCGCGCCTACAGCTTCAAGGGCGTGCTGAGCCTGGAGGAGTATTACGATGCCGATGACCGGCTGGTCGTCGTGCCGTCGCTAGGCTATGCGCGCGTGGTGTACACGGTCAGCTACAAGTATGTGACGAGCGTCACCTATCAGGACGCGTCGAAGAAGCCGGTGATCGCGCCGGTCGGCTACGCGAAGGCGGTCTATCAGCTGGACGACAAGTATCACGTCGTGAAGACGAGCTATTACGACGAAAAGGAAAAGCTGATGCTGAACGCCGACGGCTACGCGGTGGCGACCTATAAGGTGGACGCCGACGGCAACATCCTCACGGAAACCTACCGGGACACGAAGAACAACGAGGTGGCCGGCAGCCTGGGCGTCAGCTCCCTGCGGAACGAGTGGGAGGACGGCCGCTGCACCGCCACGACCTACTGGCTCTACGGCGAGGCGGCGGCGTGCAAGGACGGCTATCACGAGATCCGCTACACCTACAACAGCCGCGGCAAGGTGCTGACCGTCATGACCTTCGACGAGCGGGGCAATCCCGTGAACTGCGGCGCGGGCTATGCCAGCGAATACCGGGATTACGACGAGGACGGCACGCTGATGGCGACCCGCCGCTACACCGCCGACGGCGCGCTGGCCCAGGCCGAGGGCAAGAATTACGCTTACACGCAGAAGACCTGGACGGAGGACGGCTCCGGCTACGAGATCGCCTACATCGGCACCGACGGGAACATGACCGAGTCCGACGGCCACTGGATTCACCGCTATGTGACGGATGAAAATGGCCGCGTGCTCCGGGAGCTCTATCTGGCGGCGGACGGCGAGACGCTGATGGACGCGGCGGCAGGCTATGCCCGGGTGGAGCGCCGCTGGGATGAGGACGGCAACTGCACCTCGCTGGCCTATTACCTGGCCGACGGCTCCTCCCTGCAGAACAGCCAGGGCTACGCCGTTCTGGAGCGCAGCTTCGACGAGGACGGCAAGGTGATCCAGGAGCGCTGTCTGGATGCGCAGGGCGAGCTGACCCTCTGCGCCGCGGGCTATGCCATCGTCGACAAGGCCTGGGACAGCAGCGGCGTCATCGCGGAGCAGTATTACGACACGGAGGGCAGGCCGATCCGGCTGGCGGCGGGCTATGCCGCGCTGCGCCGCAGCTATACGCCCATGGGCAGCCTGACGGAGGAGGCCTACTTTGACGAATGGGGACAGCCGATCGCCTGCGCCAACGGCTATGCGCGCGTGAGTCACACCTATGACATGTACGGCCAGCGGACCTCCACGGCCTACTGGGGCGCGGACGGCCAGCCGGTGCTGCTGGCGGACGGTTATGCCGCGGTGCGCTTTGGCTACGACCAGTGGGGCCATGTGAACAGCACGGCCTATCTGGGCACCGACGGCCAGCCGGTGACTGCCGCCGCCGGCTATGCAAGGCTGCAGACGGTGTACAACGAAAAGGGCCAGGTGGTGGAGCACTTCACCTTCGGGCCCGATGGCACGGGCGTGCCAATCACCGCGCGGGACAGCTACTGCGGCGTCCGCACCGCCTATGACGCGGCGGGCCGCGTGAGCCGCGAACAGTACCTCGGCGCAGACGGCCAGCCGATGCTGAACAAGAGCGGCATTGCGGAAGTGCGGAACACGTACGACGAAAACGGCCAGCTGTACAAGGCGGAATACTTCGGCCCGGACGGGCAGCCGATTCTGAACAGCAGCGAGATCGCGGGCCTGATCAACGAGGAGCGGGACGAAAACGGCAATGTGACGGTTGTCCGCTACCTCGGCACGGACGGCGGGCTGACGCTGCACAAGGCGGGCTACGCGGTGATGCGGCGGCGCTATGACGAAAACAAAAACGTCACCTGGTGCGCTTATTACGACGCCGACGAGCAGCCGATGCCCTTCGACAAGAAGGATGTCTACCTGCAGATCGAGCGCGAGTATGATGAACAGAGAAACGTGACCCGCGAGCGCTATCTGGATGCCGACGGCCAGCCGATGCTGAACAAGGCCGGCATCGCGGAAGTGCGGAACACGTATGACGAGAACGGCCAGCTGTACAAGGCGGAATACTTCGGCCCGGACGGGCAGCCGATTCTGAACAGCAGCGAGATCGCGGGCCTGATCAACGAGGAGCGGGACG
>CAMNHF010000094.1 GCA_946538975.1 uncultured Clostridia bacterium
GCGGCAAAGGCCTCCTCCCGCTGCCCGGCGTCCATGTCGATGCCCAACCACGCGTCCGAGCGGCGGTTCCACAGGAGGCCCACCGCGCCGATCCGCCGCCGCACCCGCCAGCTCCGGAAGGCGGCCTCGTCCGGGCAGGGGTTCGGGGCCGCGAGCAGGGCCTCGTCGAAATAGCGCTCCGCCAGATCGTAGAACTTCCGCGAGCCGCTCTTGTGGTGGATCAGCAGGATGCCGTCGGTGTAGAGCTGCTCCAGGACGGAGCGCGCGGCCGGGGACTGCCCGTGCCAATTGCCGCTCCAGTGCATGGCGGAATGCCAGCGGATGCGGCCCTCGATCGGCAGGGTGTCGCTGCTGACCGGGCCATGGGCGCGGATCCAGGCGACGGCCTCTTCCTCCAGCTCTCCGAGGCCGGCGAAGGACGCGCCGTGGGCCCGGCTCCGTTCCCGGTAAACGGCGAAGTACGGCCAGTCCTCCCGGGGCCAGATGGACAGCTCCTTGTCCGCGTAGTCCACCAGCAGCCGCTCCCGGTACAGAAGATTCGCCAGCGTCTGCCGCGTGAAGCCCTTCACCCGGGAGAGCAGGGTCAGCTCCGCGTTCTTCCCGCACACGTCCACCGGATCATACTGGATGCAGCCCGCCTGCCGCACATACCGGCATGCGCCGTCCGGGCCGGTGAAGCGGTGCCTTCCCAGCAGCCCCTGCCACAGGAGGATGAAGCACCTTGCCTGATCGCGTGTGATGTTCCGCATGATTCACAGTTCCTTTTTCAGCATGATGAGCTCCTCTGTGCGGAAGGCCTCCGTGAAGCCCTCCGCGAGGAACAGCGCCGCCGCCGGGTTGTCGATGGCGATGTCGTCCCAGAGCACGCGCAGGCCGGCCGCCCGGGCCGCAGCGCAGAGCAGCCGCAGGGCCGCCCGCCCGTACCCCCGGCGGCGGTACTTTGCCAGAATGATCACGTCCGCGCACCAGATGCCCCGCTTCCTGTCCCAGTGGTACGCGGCCTCGCCGACGAAGGCGCCCTCCCCGTTCACCACATAGCGGTAGAAGCGCAGCCCCTCCGCGCGGGCGATCCAGTGGTCATGCCAGGCGGCCCAGTCCTCCTCGGGAAAGGGAATCGTGCCGCCCCAGGCGTGGTTGTAGCTCATGGTGGCGGGATCGGCCAGCAGCTGCTGCCGGAACCACAGATCCTCCCGCCGCGGGATTGTCAGGCGGATCAGCTCCCCCTCGTGCGCCATGCCGTTTTCCTCCCCATTCTGCCCGTCATTTGCCGTACGTCTCACGGCACCAGCGGGCGATGCGCGCGATCAGCTCCTCCGGCAGCTCCCGGTCCCAGGGCAGCCGGATCGTGCCCTTGCTGACGTCGAAGCCCCGCAGCTCCTCCGCAAACACCGCCGTGGCCTCGCCGCCCGGGTACAGGCCCAGATGCTTCTTCGACGCGGCGAAGTGGATCAGATTGCGCCCCCGCCACAGGGTGGGCATGGCCCAGGAGATCCGCTCCTCCGCGTCCGGCACGGCCCCGCAGAGCACCGCCCGCACCCGCTCCAACCGGGGCCGGTGCGCCTCGTCCTGCATCGCAATGTATTCGTCGATCGTCCGCGGTTTCCCGCAGTAATGCTGCTGACCCTGGCGGGCAAAGCTCCGGCCGCATTCGGGACAGATCCAGGCCATCGGGACACCTCCTTCAGCCGGCGCGCCCCATCTCAGGCGTCCTCCGGCTTCTTTTTCGGGATCCGCAGGAAGAAATGCTCCGCGTCCTCCCCGGCCAGGCGGGCCCCGTTGTGCAGCATCACCCGCAGCGAGGCGATGTTGTCCCGGTTCACGCGCAGATAGATCTCATCCTCCGGGATGATTTTCCGCGCGATCTCCAGCGTCAGCCGCAGGCCTTCCGTGCCGAAGCCCCTGCCGCGCTCCTCCCGCCGGATGCTGTAGCCGATGTGGCCGGCTCCCTTCCGGAGGGCCTCGGTCAGGTGGTGACGAATCCGGAACTCCCCGATCAGGCGGCCCCCGTCCCACAGGTAATAGTAGCTCTCCGGCACGAACCAGTCCGGCATGCCCACCGGGTGCTCATAGGAAAGCTGCAGCGGCAGCACCTTCGCGGCATATTCCTCATAGGAAACCCCGTGCCAGGGATTCGTCAGCCCGTTCTCGTCGGCAGGCAGGCTCGCCGTGTATTCCCACTGTGCCGCCGCGTCCGCCAGGTTGATCTTCCGCAGCTCCATCGCGTTTCCTCCGTTCCAGTGCCGCTCATGCCTCCGGCAGCCTGCTGCAGCGGCTCCGCCATACATGCGGCCCGGCAGCTGCAGCTGTGCCCTTTCCCTTTTTGCCGCCCCCAGTATAGCACATCCGCCGCACTTTCGCCACCGCCGCTGCCGCTTTTTCTCGCTTTCCCGCACAGTCAGGCCGCTCCTGTGCCGTTTTCTCATCATTTCTCATCCAAATCAAAGAAACACACGGCAGGATTTGCGCCGCCCGCGGTGAATCCTCCGTTGAAGACCGTCCGCAGGCAGGCCCCTCGCCGGTTCCGCCGCAGGCCCGCCCGGGCGGCACAGCGAAAGGAGAACGTCATGCGCACCATCGGCAACATCCTGTGGTTCATCTTCGGCGGCTTTCTCAGCGGGCTGGCCTGGCTACTCTCGGGCCTCCTCTGGTGCCTCACGATCATCGGCATCCCCTACGGGCGGCAGTGCTTCAAGTTCGCGTCGCTGTCCTTCTCCCCCTTCGGCAAGGACATCCAGTACGGCGGCGGCGCCGTGTCCACGCTGGCCAACATCATCTGGCTGCTCTTCTTCGGCATCTGGATGGCGCTGGGCAATCTGGCGATCGGCCTGGTCTGGTGCATCACGATCGTCGGCATCCCCTTCGGCCGGCAGTTCTTCAAGATCGCCAAGCTGGCCCTGACCCCCTTCGGCGCGAAGATCGTCCGCACCTGAAGCCCCGCCGTAAGCCGGAAAAGGCATCCGATCCATCATCAGCGCGTGATGAGGCGGATGCCTTTTGGCGTAAAGAGACGCTCAACGCCTCGGGAAGTCGGCCGGATCCACCGGGTCGGTATCGAAGTTGCCGTTCTCAACCGCGTAGAGCGTGATCGAATGCCCCTGGTAATACTTCTTGTCGGCGTAGAAGTCCAGCAGCTCCTCCGAGGTGTACATCTCGCTGCTCAGGAACAGCTCATCGGTGCCGTAGAATTCATAGCCCGCGGCGTAGTAGAGCCTGTACACGCCGATCGGCACCTCCACCTCCACCGTCTGGCCCGCCTTGACGTAGAAGGCCATGTCGCTCTCGTAGGGCGAGGACGCGTTGTTCTTGAGGCTCCGTTTGACCGTGGTGGACTCCGGCCGCCCGATGTACTCCAGGTAAATGTAGTAGTCCATGTCATTGCCCGCGCTGACGGAGAAGGGGCAGACCTGCTCGAAGGCCGGCTTGATGAAGATCTGGCCGTTCTTTACGCTCATCGGCTGGCGCGGCGGGACGGGCGTGGGCGTCGGCAGCGAGGAGATCAGGGAGCCGCCCCTGCCGCTGCTCTCCTTCGCCTGCTCCTTCCCGGCCTCCGCCTCGTCCGCGGGCTCCTCTTCCTCATATTCGTCAGGATCGTCGGCTTCCGCAGGCTCCGGCGCTTCGTAGGAGAGGCTGTTCAGCATGGAGCTGAAATCCGTCAGATAGTCCCATTCGCAGTTGTCCGCGGAGGAGGAACAGAGCGTGATCATCACCACGGCGCGCTCCGCGGGCAGGTAGAAGGCGGCGGCGTCCCAGCGGTCATTGTGGATGCCGTCCATGGCCTCGGCCACGCAGCGCATCACGCAGCCGCCCAGATTGTCCAGGTACCACTCGTAGGGGCCGGAAAACACCACCGCCTCATGCTCTGAGGCGAAGGCTTCCAGCTGCTTCCTGCACAGGCCGGGCCAGTCCGCGTCATCCGCCGGCTGCTCCAGCTCCGTATAGGTGAAGTTCAGCTCCACCACCGTGTCCGCCACGGTGTAGGCGGTCAGCTCATCCTCGTAAGCCATGTAGTACAGGCGCTGATAATAGGGCGGGATCGAGGCGTGCAGCCCGTGGAACACAAAGGGCTGGTTCGCGGCCTCGTCCCAGCCCTCGCTCCGCAGCGCCAGGGAGCAGGCCGGAATGAGCAGCAGGGCCAGCACGGCGGCCAGCAGCCTCAACGGACACTTCGACTGTTTCATGCGTGTCACTCCTTGTTCAGTTTTTCCAGATTCTGTTATCATGATACCAGCCGCGCCGGGTTTTGTCAAGGGACACGCGAGGGATTGAACCCGGCGCGGAACTGTGCTATAATGAGAGCCGTGCCCGGCGGTGACTGCGCCGGGTCAATGCAATCACAGGCAAGGAGGATGAACCGTGAAGAACCTGAAGCGTCTGATGAGCATCCTGCTGGCCGTGCTGCTGTGCGTGAGCATGGCGGTCCCGGCCCTGGCCGAGGAAGAAGGCTTCCCCGAGCCCGAAGGCGGCAAGAAGTTTGACGGCAGCTGGGCCATTCCCGGCGGCAGGATTGACATCACTTACGAGGAAGAGGGCTACCGCGTCTATATCATCACCTTTGACCAGCAGAGCGCCGGCGGCATCTGGGAGTACAGCTGCACCTGGCAGGAGGACACCGGCGTGCTGGAGTCGATCAGCTCCAGCCATCACACCTACGCCTTCGACCCTGAGACGAACGACATGATCCACGCCGAGCCCGAATACGAGGACATCGACGAAGCGGGCCAGAGCGCGGTCTTCGCCATCGGCGAGAACGGCAAGCTCACCTGGCAGGATCCCCGCGGCAATGCCGGCGAAGGGCTGGAGTTCGTGTCCATCGGCAGCTTTGAGGGCGTGTGGCGCAATGAGGAAGCCAAGGTCTGGGCGGAGATCATGTGGAACGGCATGACCGCGGAGACCTTCAACTACACCGTGTTCCTCCACGGCGAGGAGAACGGCGAGCAGGTCGACCTCACCCTGGAAGGCAGCTATGATCCCGAGACGGGCAAGCTGGCATGCGAGGGCATCCGCACCCTGTGGGAGCCCAACGGCGAGGGCGGCTTCGATCCCCACGACGACGGCGAGCTCTACAGCGCGGTGCTCACCCAGACCGGTGACGGCGTGCTGCACTGCGAGTGCGGCGAAACCAGCGTCGACCTGACCTACGACCTCCTGGCCGACGGGGGCAGCTTCTGAACCCGCGCAGCCATCGCTCCGGCCTTCCCGGCCGGGGCCTTTTTTTGTGGAAAGAGCAGCAAAAAGGACTGCCGCGAGGGCAGCCCGAGGGGGTGCGGGGAGAAGGGCTTATTCCAGTTCCTCCAGATACTGGGCCAGAATGTAGCCCTCCTGATCCTGATAGACACAGTAGACAAAGTCGCTGCCCGGATTGGCTTCCGGATATGCCAGCACGTGCGCGCCCAGCGGCACCTTGGCCAGCCGCTTCGCGTTTTTGGAAGGCGCTTCCCGCAGGGCGACCCATTCGTTGCAGTTGGCGATGCGCATGTTCGGCCCGCGCTCGCGGTGCAGGCTCGGATCCTCCCCGTACACCTCGATGAAGGGCGAGTCGCCGGTGCTGCTCAGCGGCGTGAAGACCAGCCAGGTGATCTCCGTGTCGTTCTCCACCCAGCTTTCGGCATAGATCTCATAGACGCATTCCACCTTCCACTCGCTGCCCTCGTGCTGCGGGGCGTCGGTGGATGTGAAGCGGAGGGTCAGCTGATCCGTGTTCTCGGGCACCAGCTTGAAGGCCCAGGTGCCCTCGCAGGAGCAGGCGTAGCCGCCGGCGGGGCTGTCGCACCAGAGGAAGAAGCTCCCGTCCTCCTCCAGCGTCAGGAAGGCGAGGTCGGCCTCCTGCTCCTCCTCACCGGGCTTCTCAAGATAGCCGGTGTACGTCCACTGGCCGGGCATCATCCGCTGCAGCTTCGCGTCGTCGGCCAGGGCGGCCGTTCCCGGGAGCGAGCAGAGCAGCAGCGCGGCGATCAGTACCGCAGCAAGCGCGGTTCGCTTTGGGTTGCGGGTCATGGCGTTCTCTCCTCCTTTTTTCGGGGGGCGGGATGGTATGGAATTGTATGCTTACAGATCCTTCAAGCTGACGCCTTGCGCAGTTTTCCAGTCCTTCTGGCCATTTGACGTGTGACCCAGCACGACAGCCGAGGCCGCCGACGGCGCGCTGAACTCATAATCCCGGGCGAATACGCCGTCCACGATCACGCCGTCCCGGATCAGCGTGTCACGGAGGCGATAATAGCCTGCTCCCGCGGTTTCCATAGAGGGAACCGTGTGAGCCGAAATCGTGGAGTCCTTCAGCACCGTGAAGCCTCCCGTGCTGACAAAACCCTTTGCAGACGCGTTCGCGCCCTTGCAGAACAGATATACCGTATTATCGGAGGCCTTGGGCGCAGGCATCAGTACCCAGTAGCCGAGGGAGTTGATGAGCACCCGGATGTTCTCGATGAACTCCTCCATGCTGGCAATCTGGGATTCCTTCAAAACCGTGTTCCGATAGGTGTTTTTGGTCAGCACCGCATACCTGCCGCAATCTCTCGCGATCTCCACAAGGCGGTTTTCCAGATAGCGGATGAGGGCCTTGTTCAGATCCCTTTCCACAAACATGACTGCCGTATTCCAGTAATACTTTTCCTTGCCGGACTGGTAATCCCGCAGATGCTGCATCAGCCTCTCCTGGATGTTTTCCGCCTCGCCGATATAGACGGAATCCGTGCCGTCATCCTCCCGGCAGATCAGAAAGTACACGCCGACGCCCTGGATGTCATCCCGCTTGCAGTCAGCCACCTCCGTGCGCGGGATCTTGATGGTCTTGCCGTTCCAGTTGGACAGCTCCGCGGTAATCAGGCTGTCTGCCGTTCCGTTCACCGGAAACAGCTCGATCGCTTTTCCGAACGCCATGAGTAAAGTCCTCCCTCATCGGCTTTGTTTTCCTGTCCGTCCGCTTTGGTCTTCCGCTCAGGATCATTATAACAATCTTCCCCGGAATAATCAAGCGCCGGTCAGCCTGCCCCGCGGACTTCCGGCAGAATCCTGACAGCGGAATGGTTGCATATGTCTTCTTGACTTTTCCCCGCGCATCCGTTAAGATGATAGCAACAAACTGAACATCGAGGTGATCTGCGTGACCATCAAGGATATGGCTGACATTCTCAGCGCGAAGGTGCTCATCGGCGCGGACAAGCTGGACATCCCCGTGCACACCGCCTGCTGCTCGGACCTGATGAGCGACGTGCTGGCCTTCGTGGATGAAAAGACCGTGCTGATCACGGGGCTGACGAATCCCCACGTGGTGCGGACCAGCGAGATGCTGGATCTCAAGTGCCTGGTCTTTGCGCGCGGCAAGATCCCCGCGGAGGACATTCTGGAGAGCGCCGAGGAGCAGGGTCTGGCCGTCCTGGCGACCAAGCTGACCGCCTTCACGGCCTGCGGCATGCTCTATGAGCACGGCCTGCGCGGCGTGCCGGTGCCCACGGCCTGGGACGACGGCGAGGAGGACGGCTGATGGAAGCGCTCTTTACAACCCAGTATCCTGTCGCGAAGGCGGATTATGTCAGCGCGGGCAAGGCCAGCCAGGACATCAAGCGGCGGCTGAAGCAGCTGGGCATCGGCGGCGATGTGCTCCGCCGGGTGGCCGTGGCCTCCTACGAGGTGGAGCTGAACCTCGTGATCCACTCCGAGGGCGGCACGCTGACGCTGACCCTCTATCCGGACTGCGTGGAGCTGAACTCCGTGGACGTCGGCCCCGGCATCGCGGACGTCTCCATGGCCATGCGGGAGGGCTGGTCCACAGCCAACGATGAGGCGCGGGCGCTGGGCTTCGGCGCGGGCATGGGCCTGCCGAACATGAAGCGCAACGCGGATGACTTCTCCATCCAGAGCGAGCTGGGCAAGGGGACGGTCATTGACATGCGCTTCCATCTGCCCGGCTGGCAAGGAGAACAAACATGACGAGGAGGTGCCTCCGTGGAGAAACGCTACCATTCCGTTCGCCTGGAAAAGGATCTCTGCAAGGGCTGCACCAACTGCCTGCGCCACTGTCCCACCGAGGCGATCCGCGTGCGCGGCGGACGCGCGCATATCCTGGATACCCTGTGCATTGACTGCGGCGAGTGCATCCGCGTGTGCGATTATCACGCCAAAGTCGCCGTCACCGACACGCTGGAGGACATCCGGGCCTTCAAGTACAAAATCGCCCTGCCCGCGCCCTCCCTTTACGGCCAGTTCCGCGGCCTGCGCAAGATTGAATACGTGCTGGAGGCGCTCAAGCGGATCGGCTTCGACGATGTGTTCGAGGTCGCCCGCGGCGCCGATGTGGTGACCCGCGCGATCCGGGAACGCCTGCGGGAGCCGAACATGCCCCGGCCGCTGATCTCCTCCGCCTGCCCCGCGGTGGTGCGGCTGATTCAGGTGCGCTTCCCGGAGCTGATCGACCACATTGTGGACATCCGGCAGCCCATGGAGGTCGCCGCGTCCATCGCCCGGGCGGAGTTCTGCCGCAGGACGCAGGCCGCGCCCGAGGAGGTCGGCTGCTTCTTCATCACGCCCTGCCCCGCCAAGATGACCGTCATCAAGCGGCCCATCGGCCAGACAAAGAGTGAGCTGGACGGCGCGATCTCGATGATGGAGCTCTACGGCCTGCTGCTCCCCCACGTGGAGAAGCTGCAGGGCGACCCGGACTTCCGCCTGTCCACCGGCTTCGGCGTGGGCTGGGCCACGTCCAGCGGCGAGGCCATCGCGGTCTGCCCGGAGAACAGCCTCTCCGTCGACGGCATCCCGAACGTGATCCGGGTGCTGGAGGAGGTCGAGAACGGCAAGCTGAACGACCTGGTCTACCTGGAGTGCAACGCCTGCATGGGCGGCTGCGTCGGCGGGCCGCTGGCCTTTGAGAACAGCTACGTGGCGCGCAACGCGATCCGCAAGCTGGTGGACGCCATGCCGCGGGTGCACCCGGACAGCGACGTGCCGCCCTCCATGCTGACGAAATACCACACGAAGAACAACGCGCCCATCCAGCCCAACGACGCCGTCCGCCTGGACGACAACATGGCCGAGGCCATGCGCAAGATGACCCGAATGAACGAGATCATGGCGCGCCTGCCCGGCTACGACTGCGGCTCCTGCGGCTCGCCCACGTGCCGCACCTTTGCCGAGGACATCGTGCGCGGGCACTGCACGGAGATGGACTGCATCCACGTGCTGAAGGAGAAGCTCAAGATTATGGCGCAGCAGATGGTGGAGCTGGCGCAGTCCAAGCGCGAGTGAGCCATCCCGCCGGAAGCGGAGGAAGCCCATGAAAGTATCCGAACTGCAATCCCTGCTGCAGGCCGTGAACCAGGTGCCGGAGCTCGGCGAGGACCGGGACGTGACCTGCGGCTACACCTGCGATCTGCTCAGCTGGGTCATGGCCCACGGCGACCAGGGCATGGCCTGGGTCACCGTGCAGACGCACCTGAACGTGGTGGCCGTGGCGGCCCTGTCGGACATGGCCTGCGTGGTGCTGCCGGAGGACATCCGCATGGAGGGCGAATGCCTGGACAAGGCGCGGGATGAAGGCATCGCCGTGCTGTCCTCGCCGCTGACCGCCTACGAGATCTGCGGGCGCCTGCACGACGCGGGCATCCCCGGGCGCAACTGATGGCCACGCTGTTCAGCGACCTGCACCTGCACTCCTGCCTCTCCCCCTGCGGCAGCGACGACATGACGCCAGCCAACATCTGCGGCATGGCGGCGCTCAAGGGCCTGCAGATAATCGCTGTCACCGACCACAACACGGCCCTGAACCTGCCCAGCGTGCAGAAGTGCGCGGAGGCTTACGGCCTGCTGCTGATCCCCGGCATGGAGATCACCACCCGCGAGGAGGTGCACTGTCTGGGGTATTTTCCCGATGTCGACACGGCGGTGCGCTTCTCCGAGATGCTGCGCGGCCACATGCCCAGGGCAAAGAACCGCCCGGACTATTTCGGCCACCAGTACATCATGGACGAGGAGGACGGCATCCTGCGCGAGGAGGATGAGCTGCTGATCGGCGCGTCCGACCTGCCCTTCACGACCCTGGTGCGCGTGATCCGGGACTGGGGCGGCGTGCCGGTGCCGGCCCACATCAACCGCGGCAGCAACGGCATCCTGATCAACATGGGCTTTATCCCCCGGGAGGCCGGCATCACCGCGGTGGAGGTCTGGCGGGATCTCCCCTGCCCCGCCGGCGAGCAAACCGGCCGCACCGTGCTGCACTCCTCGGACGCCCACTATCTGGAGGATATTTACGAGCCCGACGTGACCGTTCGCCTCCCGGAGCCCACCGTGGAAGCCTTTCTCAGTCTGCTGCGCGAGGGCAGCACCTGAGCCTGCCGCACGGCGGACTTTTGTGATGGAGGGCGGCTCTTTACATGTGATTGCAAGTGATGGCTCGCAGCCGGCAGCATTCAACCTCTCCGGCCCTGCGGGCCACCTCTCCTAATAGGAGAGGCAAGCTCTGCATGCAGAGCCCTTGGCTCTCCTCTGAGGGGAGCTGTCCGCCGACAGGCGACTGAGGGGGTGCCAGTCGGATGTATGTTCTCTTGATTCCGCACTGGCCCTCTCCGGCCCTTTCGGGCCACCTCTCCTGATCGGAGAGGCAAGCTCTGCCCTGGCTCCCCTCTGAGGGGAGCTGTCGCCGACAGGCGACTGAGGGGTTGCCAGCCGGATGTATGTTCTCTTGATTCCGCACTGGCCCTCTCCGGCCCTTTCGGGCCACC
>CAMNHF010000095.1 GCA_946538975.1 uncultured Clostridia bacterium
TGCGCTGCATCAACATGCTGGAGCGGCCCACCGAGGGCAGCGTGCTGCTGGACGGGCAGGACCTGGGCGCGCTGAGCAAGAAGGAGATGCAGCAGGTGCGCCGGAAGGTGACCATGATCTTCCAGTCCTTCAACCTGCTGATGCAGCGCACCTGCCTGCAGAACGTGATGCTGCCGCTGCGCCTCGCGCGCATGGACCGCGCCGCGGCCCGGCAGCGCGCCCTGGAGCTGCTGGAGACCGTCGGCCTGCCGGACAAGGCGAACGCCTACCCGGCGCAGCTCTCCGGCGGCCAGCAGCAGCGCGTCGCCATCGCCCGCGCCCTGGCCACCGAGCCGCGCGTGCTGCTGTGCGACGAGGCCACCTCCGCCCTCGACCCGCGGACGACCTACGCCATCCTGGAGCTGATCCGCGACATCAACCGCAAGCTGGGCCTGACCGTGATCGTGATCACGCACCAGATGAGCGTGGTGCAGGAGATCTGCAACCGCGTGGCGATTCTGGAGCACGGCACCGTGGTGGAGGAGGGCGACGTCACCGAGGTGTTCTCCAATCCGCAGGCGGACGCCACCCGCGCGCTGGTCTTCCCCGAGACGGGCGCGCCGGACAATGCCGGAGCCGAAAGCAGCCAGATGCTCCGCCTGATCTTCCACGGAGCCGCCGCGACAGATCAGCCGCTGATTGCCAGCATGGCGATTGAATGCCGCATCGCCGCCTCCATCCTGCAGGCGTCCACCCGCACGCTGAACGGGAAGACCTACGGCAACATGCTGCTGCAGATTCCGGGCGGCCCGAACGAGCTGGCCCGGGCGGTCACGTATCTGCGCGCCGCGCCCAACGTGAGCGTGCAGGTGGAGGCCGAGTACGAGGCGAAGGAGGGGAACGCATGAACCAGTTTCAGCGCGCATTCACGCCGGAGAGTCTGGCCGAAGCCTGGGAGATCTTCCTGCGGGACTTCCCCCTGGCGCTGTGGGATACCATCTATGTCACGCTGGTCGCGTCCTTTTTCGCCATCCTGATCGGCCTGCCGCTGGGCATGATCCTCGTCGCGGGCGAGGAGAAGGGCATCCGCCCGCTGCCGTCCCCGCTGATGAAGTTCCTCAACGTGCTGATCAACCTCTTGCGCTCCGTGCCCTTCCTGATCCTCATCGTGACCGTGATCCCGCTGACAAGGCTGATCGTGGGCACCTCCGTCGGCACGACGGCCTCCATTGTGCCGCTGGTGATCGCCGCCTTCCCCTTTGTCTCCCGCCTGGTGGAGAGCAGCCTGCGCGAGGTCAGCCCGAACATCATCGAGATGGCGCAGTCCATGGGCATGACGCCGCTGCAGATTCTGGTCCGGGTGATGCTGCCCGAGAGCGTGCCCTCCCTGATCACGAATTTCACCCTGGCCATCACCACGATCCTCGGCTACACCGCGATGAGCGGCGCCATCGGCGGCGGCGGTCTGGGCAAGATCGCGATCATGATCGGCTACAACCGCTACAAGTACGCGGTGCTGTATCTCGCGGTGATCGTGCTGGTGATCCTGGTGCAGCTGCTGCAGACCTTCGGCACCTGGCTGGCCCGCAAGTGCGACAAGCGCCTGCGGCAGTGAGGGGCGATTCCGGCAGAAGCCGAGGGGGATGCGCAGATGCTGGGGGAAGGACACCCTTTTCCGGGTGGAAAAGGGCTTTCCTTCCCCCAGACCCCTATTCTTCCGAAAAGGCCGCTCTTGGGGGGGATATCATGGTGTGCATACTCCCCATGGCGCATCAGGCCACAAAGGCCGAGCCGTCACAGCTCCCGTCATAGGGAGTTTTTTGATGCGGCGGAAGCGCTTGACTTTCCCGCCGGGATGTTTTATGATACAAACCGTGTGAGGTGACCAGGCGATCGCGTGCCGAGAGGCATGAGGAAAGTCCGAGCACCATCGGGCAGGGTGCCGTCTAACGGACGGTGGAGGCGACTCCAAGGAGAGTGCAACAGAAATAAACCGCCCGCGCTTTCGGCGACGGGTAAGGATGGAAAGGCGAGGCAAGAGCTCACCCGCGGCCTGGCGACTCGTCCGCGCTGTAAACCCCACCTGGTGCAAGATGCAATGGGACACATGCGGAGCCCGCCGCGTCCCGGCAATCGCTGGAGCCTCCATGGCAACATGAGGCCTGGATAGATGATCGCCCAATACAGAACTCGGCTTATGGGCACGCTCACACATTTTTTTGCGGATAACCGGCGATCCGGCCGGATACGATGGAGGCACGATGCGATTGAACTGGATGCGCAGGCTGCTTTGCGCGGCGCTGCTGCTCGGCCTGCTGACAGCAGGCGCGGCCGAACCGGCGACGGTCAGCGGCATGACCGAGACGAACTACGGCATGGACTATATCCCGGATGATCCCTGGCCCTTTAATATCACGAACGGCGACAGGGAGGTTCCCAGGATCGCCATCACGGTCGACGACTGCTACGATCGGAACTGGGTGCGGGAGATCTTCCAGCTGTGCCAGTCCCTGGGCGTGCGCTGCACCTTCTACCCGGTGGGCGACCAGCTGAAGCAGGACGCGCTGAAGCCCGGCGACGTGGAGCTCTGGCGGGAGATCGCCGCCTCCGACTGCGAGATCGGCACGCACACCCATCACCACCTGTCCATGGAGAGCATGACAGCCTACAATGTGCGGCTGTATGTGAAGTATCCGCAGGCCGTGCTGGACCAGGTGCTGGGCTACCACTACCCCATCCAGACCGTGCGGCCGCCCTTCGGCGCGGTGGGCAAGACCAACGCGCAGGTGCAGAACATCCGCACGAATCTCAACAAGGTGGGCTATCACCACACGGTGCTGTGGGATGTCAGCCAGACCAACCCGGACCTGGCCATCGACGACGTGCGCAACGGCAGCATCCTGCTCTACCACGCCCGGCACAAGGACTTCGTCTGCCTGCAGCAGCTGATTCCCCAATTGCTGGAGAAGGGCTTCGAGATGGTGACGGTGACCGAGCTGCTCGGCATCGAAAAGCTGCCCGTGTCCGAGAACATATTCACCTGGAACGCGAAAGACTGGGAATAAGAAACATCGGGAGGCCCGCAGGCTTCCCTTTTTTCATTGCAAAAAAGCCCGGCAGCCTGCTCCCCGGCACACGCACATCGCAAAAGAAAACCCCTCCCCCCCCGGAAAAAAGGGCTTTGGGGAAGGATAGGGGTCTGGGGGGAAGGAAAGCCCTTTCCGCCCTCGAAAAGGGTTTCCTTCCCCCCAGATCCTGCGCATTCTCAAAAATCAGGGCTCACTCCGCTTCCATCTCAGACCAGCGGCGGCGGAAGTAGTGCGCGGCCATCTTGGGACGGCGGTCGCGGGTGAACAGGCCCTTGCGGTTGCCGCCCGCGCGCATGGGGCTCTGGGCGGTGCCGAAGTCCGCGAAGTTCCACGGCATCTCGCCGATGACGAAGGGCCGCTCGTCCAGGCAGGCGTTGAAGGCCTCGTAGAAGGCGACCTGGAATTCCTCCGTGAACATCTCCGCCACCGCGCCGTGCAGGCCCGCGATCGTGTCCGCGCCATATTCGGAGAGGATCACCGGCTTGTCGAACTGCGCCCAGAAGTCCAGCTCCCGGCGCAGGGCGTACTGGGCGGCCTCCAGATCGCCGGAAAGGTTGTACCAGCCGTAGTAGCGGTTCAGGCACAGCACGTCCATCGTGCGGGTGATCTCGTCCACGGGATAGTTATTCTGGCAGCAGACCAGGGTCACCGGGCGGTTCTGCGGGTCGCTGGCGTGGGCCAGCTCATAGAGGCGGCGCCAGTAGAGGAAGGCCTCATGGTGGAAGATGTCGGTGTCCGGCTCATTGCCGAGGCTCCACATCACGACGCATGGGTGATTCTTGTCCCGGGCGATCAGGGCGCGCAGCACATCGGCGTGGTACTCGTCCAGGCCCCAGGCGTAGGGATTCTCGCGGGTGCCGGCGGCAATGCCCACAGCCGGCGTCTCGTCGATGATGACGATGCCCTCGCGGTCGCACAGGGCGTACATCTCCTCGGCATAGGGGTAGTGGCTGGTGCGGAAGCAGTTGGCGTGCAGCCAGCCGAACAGCGCGATGTCCGCCACATTCAGGCAGGGATCGGTGCCGCGGCCGTGGATGGCGGAATCCTCGTGCTTGCAGGGGCCGTGGAAGTGGAAGGGCTTCCCGTTCAGCAGGAATTCATGGCCGCGCACCTCCACCGTGCGGAAGCCGAAGGTCTGGTCGTACTCGTCCCCGGCGAAGGTCACATGGGCGGTGTAGAGGTAGGGCGTGCCGGGCCGGGGCTCCCACAGGTGCGGGTTCTCCACGGTGATGTCGTCCTCCGCCCCTTCCGCCCGGCCGACGCACAGGCCCTCCGCGTCGCGGATCTCCACGGCGACGCTGCCCTCGCCGGCGGTGTCCACGCGGTAGTGCACGCGGCCGTCCAGCTGCGGCACCAGGGTGATGTCCTCGATGCGGTTCTCCGGCACGACGCACAGGCGCACGGGGCGGTTGATGCCGCAGTAATTGAAGAAGTCGAAATTCGGCACATTGCGGCCGCGGGCAGCCTGCCAGCGCTTGCCCTCCTCCACGGCGGGCACGTTCGCGTTGTCGGTGCCGAGGAAGACCACGCCGCCCTCATTGCCCACGGGCAGGCTGTGGCGGCCGATCCGGTTGTCCACCTCCACGCACAGCTCCGCGGAGGCCCCGGGCAGCAGCCGGCCGGTGACGTCCACGTCAAAGGGCAGGAAGCCGCCGCGGTGCTCGCCGACCAGGACGCCGTCCAGGAAGACGCGGGCGTTGTGGGTGACCGCGTCAAAGCGCAGCACCTGCCTCCCCTCATGGAGCGCGGCGGGCAGGGCGATCCTGCGGCGGTACCAGCTGAGGCCGCAATGCTCCCGGTAGCGGCTGTCCGGCTTCTGATCGTTGTAGGAGCCCGGCACGGCCAGCGGCTCCCAGGGCGCGTCCTCCGTGAGGCGGAAATCCCAGACGCCGCTCAGGTCGATGACGGTGCGGGCGCGGTTGTTCTGCGGATAGAGCATGGCGAGTTCTTCCTTTCTGTATGCGTGATCCGTGCGGGGAATCCTGAATGCCGAAGTCCGGGCGGCCGCAGTCACAGCTTCCGCCAGCCCAGCTTGACGCCGCAGCTTTCCCGGACGACGAGGGTGGAGGAGCGGACAATGGCGGCGGAGTGATTCACCGTGGTGGAGAGCAGCTCCCGGATGGCGCTGCGGGCGTGCTCCTCGGCCTGCATGTCAATGGAGGTCAACGGCGGCGCGGTGTAGTCGCAGAAAAACTGGTTGTCGCAGCCGATGACGGCCATGTCCTCCGGCAGGCGCAGCCCCATCTGGCGGAACTGCTTCATCGCGCCGAGGGCCACCAGGTCGTTGTAGCACAGAACGGCGGTCGGCCGCTCCTCCGGGCGGAGCTGGGTCATCATGCGGTAGGCGTCCTGCTCGCCGTCGGCCGCGCTGCCGCCGCCCACCCGCTCGAACTCCGGCACCTCCGGCAGGCGGAGATAGCGCAGTTCGTCGACGAAGGCCACGGCCCGCTGGCCGGAATCCAGCAGCCGCGCCGCGCCGCCCAGCATCGCGATGCGCTGGTGGCCCAACAGGTGCAGATGCCGCACCGCCTGGCGGATCGCGCTGTTCAGGTCGTTGAACATGCACACAAAGCCGAGATTCTCCCGCGGGGGGCAGATGGCGACGATGGGCATGTACTTGCCGATGCGCGAGAGCATCTCCCGCAGATCGGGCCGGTCCACGTCGTAGAAGCCGCCCATGAAGAAGGCACCGCTGAGCCGCCGCGAGATCAGGTTCTCCACCACGGCGCTGTCGATCTCCCCCTCCCGCGGCAGCTGATAGAGCCACAGCGAGTAGCCGCGCTGCCTTGCCTCGTCGTCGGCCGCGCTGACCAGGGCTGCGTAGTAGGGGTTGCGGAGGCTGGGCAGGATGATGCCGATGGTCTTGCTGCTGCCGCTGCCCAGATCCCGGGCCACGGTGCTGGGCGCGTAGCCGTGGGCGTCGATCACCCGCTGCACCTTCTCCCTTGTGGCCGGGCGCACGTTCGGGGAGCCGTTCATCACCCGGGTCACCGTGGCGGCGGACACGCCGGCTTCCCGGGCAATATCGTAGATGGTCGCCTTGCGTTCCTCCATGCCGATCCTCCTTTTATGCGCTGCTGTCCCCATGATAGCACGGTTTTGCCCGTTTGACAAGTGGTTGTTTGCGCGAACAATGGCCAGAAATGACATTTTCACGCAATCCGGCAGAATGAAACGGCAGGGATTTGCAAAAAATATGCAATTGTCTCTTGACAGACGCCGTCATGGTGGTATAATGAGGGGCAGAGAGACGGATCGTTCGAGGGTGAAGAATCGGTTTACAGAGAATTGTTACCGGTAACATCCATCGAAGCCGTCAAAACATCGTCAATCTGAAGGAGGAACTGTTCATGAAGAAGCTCATCGCTCTCGCGCTCACGGCCTGCATGCTGCTGAGCATGTGCGCCTTCGCGGCCGCGGAGGAAGGCACCGTCATCACGATCGTCGCGTGGGACGCCAACACCACCGGCTATCTGACCGCCCAGAAGGAAGCCTATGAGGCCTCCCATCCCGGCGTGACCATCGAGTACATCGACGTGTCCTCCCAGGACTATGACACCAAGGTGGCCGCCATGCTGGCCGGCAAGGACACCAGCGACATCTACATGGTCAAGGACATCCCGGCCCTGCTGAACTGGTACGAAGCGGGCTACACCGAGGATCTGACCCCCTACATGCAGGCTGCGAACTACGACGTGGCCGGCTTCGTGGGCATGGAGACCAACTACGCGCAGGACGGCCAGCAGATCGCGCTGCCCTTCCGCTCTGACTTCGAGATCCTGTTCTACAACAAGGACCTGTTCGATGCCAAGGGCGTCGAGTATCCGACCAACGACATGAGCTGGGAGCAGTACAAGGAGAAGGCCCTGGCCGTCATGGACGACAGCGATCCCTCCAACCCCATCTACGGCACCCACTATCACACCTGGCTGTCCACCGCGGTCAACTACACCGTGGCTGACGGCGTGAACACCCTGGTCGACGGCGAATACTCCGACCTGGCCTACTTCTATCAGATGATTCAGGATCTGGAAGACGCCGGCGCCTGCATGAGCTACTCCGAGATCTCCGCCGCCGGCCTGCACTACTCCGGTGCCTTCGGCAACGGCAACATCGCCATGATGCCCATGGGCTACTGGTATGTGGCGACCCTGATCACCAACATCGCCAACGGCACCTACAACGTGAAGAACTGGGGCCTGGCCGCCATGCCCACCAAGGAAGGCGTCGCTGCCGGCTCCACCTTCGGCAACCTGACCGGCGTGTGCATGAACAAGCTCTCCGATGACAAGGACGCGGCCTGGGATTACATCGCCTGGCTGTGCGGCGAGGAAGGCGCGAAGGTGACCGCCGGAGCCGGCAACCGCCCCGCGTGGGTGTCCGAGGGCGTCGCGGAGGTCATGTCCTCCATCGAAGGCTTCCCGACTGACGAAGGCTCCAAGGCGGCCCTGCTGCCCACCTTTGTGGCCATCGAGATCCCCGGCACCGCCCTGTCCTCCCGGATCTCCTCGATCCTGGGCGAAGAGCACAGCGCGATCATGACCCGTGAGATCAGCATCGAGGAAGGCATCGAGAACATGAACGAACGCGTGCAGGAGCTGCTGGCCGAGTAAGCCAAAGCGCACCCTGTTTCACACGGTTGACCGCGGGAGGGTGGAACTGGCAGAGGATGCGGTTCCGCCCTCCTTTCCTTGTTCCGGCCCCTGTCGGCAGCCGGACACCGGGCATCCCGGAACGCATCTGGAAAGGAGCAGCTGCACCATGACACAGGTCTCAGCAGACCGGCGCAAATTCCGCATGGGCCGGCTGGAGCGGAAGAATACGCTGATCGCGTATACCTTCCTCGCGCCGAACTTCATCGGATTTGCCGTGTTCACCCTGATCCCGGTGGTCCTGTCCATCGTGATGTCCTTCACGGAATGGAAGGGCGGCGACCTCACCTCCATGCAATGGGTGGGGCTGAACAATTACGCCGAAATCTTCAAGACCGCCAAGGTCGGCACGGAGATGGCGAACAAGGGCTTCTTCGCGGGCCTCAGCTACTTCTTCAACAAGGTGGATCTGGGCATCTCGCTGAAGAACACGATCTTCTACACTGTGGTGACCGTGCCGCTGACGCTGGTGTGCTCCATCGCCCTGGCCATGGTGCTCAATCACGCGGTCAAGGGCGCCGTCGCCTTCCGCGCGGTGTTCTTCTTCCCCTATGTCGCCTCCATGGTGGCCATCTGCGTCTGCTGGAACTTCATGCTGATGAAGAACGGCCCGGTGAACCAGATCCTGATGGCCTTCGGCTCCAAATTCAACAAAAGCTGGACGGCGGACTCAACCATGGCCATGTGGGCGATCATCCTGGTCAGCGTGTGGCGGTCGATGGGCTACTACATGGTCATCTACCTGGCGGCCCTGCAGGGCGTCCCGCGGGAGCTGTACGAGGCGGCCACCGTCGACGGCGCCAACAAGTGGCAGCAGTTCACCCATGTGACCCTGCCCCAGCTGCGGCCCACCACCTTCTTCGCCTCCATCATGCTGATCATCGGCTGCTTCAAGATCTACGACACCGTCGCCATCATGACCAACGGCGGCCCCGGCCGCGCCACGAAGATGCTGGTGCTGTATATCTACAATGAAGCCTTCGTCAACTTCAACTACGGCCTGGCCAGCGCCATCGCGATGGTGCTGCTGGTGCTGGTGCTGCTGGTGACGATCGTCCAGTTCAGCATGGAAGACAAGTACGCCAACAGCTGAGAAAGGAGGGACAGAGCATGACTGCGATTTCCGCAAAGCCCCGGCAGCACGCGCCGATGAAGCCCGGCAGGGTGATCGGCCGGACCATCCTGTATCTGGTGCTGATTCTGCTGACCGTCTTCACGCTGATCCCCTTCTTCTGGATGCTCTCCGCCTCCCTGAAGCTGGACCGCGAGGTGTTCTCCTTCCCGATGCGGTGGATCCCGGAGACCTTCCACTGGGAGAACTACAGCCTGATCTGGACGAAGGTGCCGATGCTGACCTACTTCAAGAACACGGCCATCATCGCCATTGCGGTCACCTTCATCCAGACCCTGACCTCCTCCTTCGCCGCGTATGCCTTCGCGAAGCTGAACTTCCGCGGCCGCAACTTTCTCTTCCTCGCCTACATCGGCACCATCGCCGTGCCGTGGCAGGCCTATATGCTGCCCCAGTTCGTGCTGATGCGCTCCATGGGCCTGTATGACCGGCTGCTGGCGATGATCGTGCTGCAGTCCTTCTCAGCCTTCGGCGTGTTCCTGATGCGGCAGTTCTATCAGGGCATCCCCACCGATCTGTGCGAGGCCGCGCGGATCGACGGCCTGTCCGAGTACGGCATCTGGCTGCGGATCATGCTGCCCCTGTCCAAGGCGGCCATCGCGACGCTGGTCATCTTCACCTTCATCGGCACCTGGAATGACTACATGGGCCCGATGATCTACCTGACCCGCGACGTGAACAAGACAATTCAGGTCGGCCTGCGGCGCTTCATTCAGGAAAACTCCTCGGATTACCACCTGATCATGGCGGCCTCGGTCACGTCGCTGGTGCCGGTGACGATTGTGTTCCTGGCGCTGCAGCGGTACTTCATCGAGGGCATTGCCACCAGCGGACTGAAGGGATGAGGCGGCATGTTTGCGGAATACCTGGATACCCATGACCTGGCTGCCGCGCTGCAGCTGCCCTTCCGCTGCCCGTATCCGGCGGCGGGAAACTGGGCGTCCCTGCCCGAGGCGGAGCGCCGCTGCCTGCTGGACAACGCCGCCGCCTGGCGGGAGAAGCCCTGGCCGATGCTGACCGCGAGCCAGTACCTGGGCTTCGCGGAGCGGGGCGACCGGGCTGTGTTCGAGACGCCCTACTTTGCCCGGCGCAAGAAGCTGATCGCCGCGGTGACCGGCTACTGCGCCGCGCCGAACGAGGCGGACCTGCGCGCGGCCGCCGACGGGCTGTGGTGCATCTGCGAGGAGACCAGCTGGGTGATCAGCGCCCACAACTGCGACGCTCACCCGGGCGCGCCCACACCGCGGGAGAAGCCCCTGCCGGACACGGAGGACATCGGTCTGGATCTCTTTGCCGCGCAGACCGCGATGATCCTCTCCCTGACGCTGGCGCTGATGGGAACGGCGCTGGACCGGCTGACCCCGATGCTCTCCGAGCGCGCGGGCCGCGAGCTGGAGAAGCGCGTGCTGACCCCCTTCCAGCGGCGGGATGATTTCTGGTGGATGGGTATCACCCGGCAGGATCTGTGCAACTGGACGCCGTGGATCGTCTCCAACGTGCTGCTGACCGCGGCCCTGCGCGTGCCGGAGCGGCGGCGGCTGGCCCGCCTGGCAGAGCGCGGCCTGCGCATGACCGACCGCTGGCTCAAGTGCGTGCCGGAGGACGGCGGCTGCGACGAGGGCGTCGGCTACTGGAACATGGCCGGCGGGGCCCTGATGGACATTCTGCAGCTGATGACCCTGCTGACCGGAGGCGCGATGGATTTCCGCGCGGACGAAAAGCTGCGGGGCATCCTGTCCTTCCCGGCGAAGATGTGGCTGGGCGGCGGCTGGTTCGCGAACTTCGCGGACT
>CAMNHF010000096.1 GCA_946538975.1 uncultured Clostridia bacterium
TCCACCGTCAGCGTCGCGATCTTGCCCTCCGCGTCCACCGTCAGCGCCACGTTGACATCCGATTCGTAGCCGAACGCGCTCGCCCTGTACACTTCCGCTTCGGCTTCCTCGGAAGGCGTCTCCGCGGGCATCTCGGCAGGCGTTTCCACAAGCGTTTCCACAGGGGCTTCCACGGTGGCGCCGGCCTTCTCGAGGGCCTTGTTCACGGCCTCCACAGCCGCCTTCGTGGAGAACGTCGCGTTGGTCACCGCGTCCACATTCTCGCCCACCGCGAAGGGGCCGCTCTTGCCGATGAACTGGCTCGTGAAGGCCTCCTCCATCGTGTTCTGTCCCAGGCCCTTCGTCTCGCCCTTCGCGTCCACCGTCAGCGTCGCGATCTTGCCCTCCGCGTCCACCGTCAGCGCCACGTTGACATCAGATTCGTAGCCGAACGCGCTCGCCTTGTACACCTCCGCGTCGGCTTCCTCAGAAGGCGTCTCCGCGGGCGTCTCAACAGTCGTTTCCGCAGGCGCTTCCACGGTGGCGCCGGCCTTTTCGAGCGCCTTGTTCACAGCCTCCACAGCCGCCTTGGTGGAGAACGTCGCGTTGGTCACCGCGTCCACATTCTCGCCCACCGCGAACGGGCCGCTCTTGCCGATGAACTGGCTCGTGAAGGCCTCCTCCATCGTGTTCTGCCCCAGGCCCTTCGTCTCGCCCTTCGCGTCCACCGTCAGCGTCGCGATCTTGCCCTCCGCGTCCACCGTCAGCGCCACGTTGATGTCCGATTCGTAGCCGAACGCGCTGCCCTTGAAGACCTCCGCTTCCTCCGCGGCGGGTTCTTCGGCGGGTGTCTCCGCAGCGGCGCCGAGGAGCTGGTTCATGCCGTCGACCACCGCCTGCGACGTGATCGTCGCGCCCGCGATGGCATCCACGTTTTCACCCAGTGTGAAGGGGCCGGTCTTGCCGATAAACTGATCGGTGAAGCCCGCCTCTTCCGCCTTCAGGCCGAGGCCCGGCGTCTGGCTGCCCGCGTCGATCACCAGCTTCGCGACGCTGCCGTCCTCGTTCTTCGCGACTTTCAGGATGATGTCGCCGTCACCGAAGCCCTTCACCGTGGCGCTTTCCATATTCTCGTCCGCCGCGGACGTCTCCGCAGGCGCTTCCGCAATCGGCACAACGCCGGTCACCTGGCCGTTCTCCATCTGGATCGTGACATTCGTGCTGCCGGTGAAGCCCTCGGCCGGGATGAATTTCAGCGCGCCTTCCGCCGTCAGGGCGACCACGCCGTTTTTGTCCTCATAGAGCACCGTGAGCACCTCGGCAGCCTCATCGACCGCCTTCGCGCCGTTGATGGCCTCCACCACCGCGCCCGAGGTGACCGTCGCGCCGCTGAGCGCGTCCACGTCCTCGCCCAGCGTCAGCGGGATGCTCCTGCCGACGAACTGCGCCGTGAACTCCTCCTCCGCGCAGCGCTGGCCGATGCCCTCGGTCTGCGTGGAGGCGTCCACCGTCAGCTCCGCGATCTGGCCCGCGTCGTCCAGCTTCACCGTCGCGGTGACCTCGGCGTCGCCAAAGCCCTTCGCCGTGCCCCGCAGCGTCGCGCCGGGCTGCACATAGGGTACCGCGCCGTTGATGGCTTCCACCACCGCGCCCGAGGTGACCGTCGCGCCGCTGAGCGCGTCCACATCCTCGCCCAGCGTCAGCGGGATGCTCTTGCCGATGAACTGCGCCGTGAACTCCTCCTCCGCGCAGCGCTGGCCGATGCCCTCGGTCTGCGTGGAGGCGTCCACCGTCAGCTCCGCGATCTGGCCCGCGTCGTCCAGCTTCACCGTCGCGGTGACCTCGGCGTCGCCGAAGCCCTTCGCCGTGCCCTGCAGCGTCGCGCCGGGCTGCGCAGCAGCGGCCGCTTCCCCGCCGCCGGCTGCGTTGTTCTTGCCGAACACCACCAGCGGTTCCGCGGCGGGCGCCTGCTTCAGGGCAACCTCGCGCACCGCCTTCAGCGCGGCATTGGCGGCCTCCAGCACGGCATTGCTGGTCCGGGTCGCGCCGGAGAGCGCTTCAAAGGCGCCGCCGTTCACCGCGTCCAGCCCCAGCAGGCGGTCCTGGTTGTCCGGATTTCGCCAGCGCGCACCAAAGCCGTCGGTCTCGGCAAAGCTGGTATCGCCGATGCCCACGCCGACCACACGGCCCTCCGGGGAGATGCCAAGGTTGACCGCGACGGGACCGCCATAGCCCTGGGCCGAGGCGGTGACCGCATAGCCCACCGTATGGCCGTCGGCATCCTTCGCCTCAAACAGGCCGGACACCTTCTCATAGCCGGCGGGCAGACTGATCTCCTGATAATCGGCCGCGGGCATAACGGCGTTGTACGTCGCCTGACGCACCGCCAGCGCGCGCTCCCGGATCGGCCCCTCGGTGATGGCGTTGGTCACAGCCAGGGCCAGCGCGGCCACCAGCGCGATAATGCACAGCACCAGCCACGCGGGCAGCTGCTTGCGCTCCACCTTGTTCTCCATTGATGCTTCCTCCTCGCACGGGGCTGGCCCCGCGAATCAGCGTATATTGATGCCCTGCGCAGGGCAGCTCCGGTCAATTCCCCTGCAGGTTGTATTTCTCCGCGAAGCCCTCCGTGGTCAGCACCACGCCGTCCCGCGTGATCAGCAGGCCATCCAGGCCCAGGGTGTCCAGCAGCTCCAGCGCGCCTTCGCTGCCCTTGACGATGCAGGCCGTCGCCACCGCGTCCGCTTCCATGGAGCTGTGGCTGATGATGGTCGCCCCGGCTAGATCGCTGTCCGCGGAGATGCCGGTGACCGGGTCGAGAATGTGATGATAGCGCACCCCGTCCAGCTCAAAGAAGCGCTCATAGATGCCGCTGGTCACGACGGAATCATCGTGCACCTCGACGACGCAGCGGTAGCTGCCCTCGTCGCCCTGCGGATCGCGGATGCCCACCCGGAAGGCGCTGCCGTCCGGCTTCTCGCCGACGGTGTAGACATTGCCGCCGAAGTTCAGCACCGCGCCGCTGACCCGGCCGCGCACCAGTTCCGCTACGCGGTCGGCGATGTAGCCCTTGGCGATGCCGCCCAGGTCGATCTGCATGCCGGCGGGCAGGGTCACGGTGTCCTCCCCCAGCGTCATGCGGCTGTCCCCCACCAGGGGCAGCGTCTCCGCCAGCTCCTCCGCTGTGGGCATCCGCTGCGTGCCGCCGGTGAAGTCCCACAGCGCGGTGACCGGCGCGATCGTGACGCTGAACGCGCCTCCGCTCGCCTCCGAGATGGCCAGCGCCATCCGCAGAATCGCCCGCGTATCCGCGCTGACCTGCACCGGCTCGCCCTGCGCCTGATTCACCCGGTCGACGTCGCTGCCCGCGATCGTCTTGCTCAGCAGGTTCTCATAGCGCGCGCAGGCCGCCCAGATCTCCTCCAGCAGGCCCTCCGGCGCGTCGTAGAGCGTGATGGTCACGACAGTGTCGAAATAGAAGCCCACGCCGCTGGTCCGCTCGCCCTTCGCGGCCGCCGGTCCGGCACAGCCGCACAGCAGCGCCAGGCAGAGCAGCAGCGCGATCAGCGTTTTTCTCTTCCTCATTCCACCACCGCCAATTCCACGCTCACCCGGTTGGGCAAGCAGATGATGAAGGCCCCGTTCGGGCGGAACTCCCAGTTGTCCCGCGTCACCTGGCCCATGTGCACGCAGAGCTGATTCTCGCACGTGGAGGACAGCATGACCGCGCCCTCCGCCGTGACCTCGATTACGTTCACGCTGCCGTCGGTCTGGCTGACCGTGACCGTGCGCGGTGCGGACAGGGGGACGCGGGTGTACTCCCGGCCATTCACCGTGATGATGGCCGTATCCTCCGTGACCGGCGTCCGTCCCCGGCCCGCCCCCAGCAGCAGCGCCGCGCTCAGCAGCAGCGCAGCCGCACAGGCGATCAGCAGGATCCGGCGATTTCGACTGTTCATATGCTTTCCCCGTTCAAGGAATTTGATTGCCGGCGCCGCGGCCCGCTCCGTGAACAAAGCCGCCCCGACCAGGAACGCTCGGAGGGGGCGGCGTGTCGTTCAGCCGCTGTCCGTCACTGCTGCGAGGCCTTCGCCGCCTTGGCCGCGGCGATCTTCGCCAGCTGCTCCGGCGTCAACGCGGCCTTGGGCTTGGGCGGCTCCACAGGCAGGGCGGCCTTCGGGTCGCGCGGGCGATCCGAGACGCGCATGGTGATGCACTTCTTCGGGCACTTTTCGGCGCAGACGCCGCAGCCGGTGCAGGCGTCGTTCACCTCGTGCGGCTGGCGCAGCTCGCCGGCGATGGCCCCGAACGCGCAGTTCCGCTTGCAGGCGCCGCAGCCGACGCAGGCCGACTTGTCGATCACGGCGCGCAGGCGCTTGTCCCACTCGGCCCGCATGGCCTCGGTGGGGCAGGCCTCCGCGCACATCATGCAGTGGCGGCATTTCTTGTCGTCGATCACGGGCAGGTTGTTCACCATGGTGATGGCGCCGAATTTGCACGCCTTCTCGCAGCGGGAGCAGCCGATGCAGCCTGCGGAGCACTTCTGCGTGATCTGCTTGCCCATCTCGGGATTGCGGCAGAGCATGTCCACCGGCTGATTCACCACGCGCAGCTCCAGCACGTGCTTCGGGCATTCCGCGATGCACTTGCCGCAGCTCTGGCACTTGTCCTCGTTCACAACGGCGATGTGCAGCGCCGGGTCAATGTGGATGGCGTCAAAGGGGCAGACGCGCTCACAGTTGCCGTAGCCCAGGCACGCGTACTGGCAGGCCTTGTTGCCGTCGCCCACCAGGGCCGCCGCAACGCAGTCCTGAATGCCGCGGTGCTCATAGAGCTGCCGGCAGTGATCCGTGCCGCCCTGGCAGATGACGTGCGCCACCCGCCGCTCGGTCTCGCCCACCGTCACGCCCATGATGGCGCCGATCTTCCGGGCCACCTCCGCGCCGCCCACGGGGCACGCGTTCACCGGCGCCTTGCCGGCGGCAATGGCGTCCGCGCAGCCGTCACAGCCGGGATAGCCGCAGCCGCCGCAGTTCGCGCCGGGGAGCGATTCCCGCACCGCGTCCCGCTTCGGGTCGGACTTTACCGCGAACACCTTCGACGCCCATGTCAGCAGAAAACCGAGCAGCGCGCCCATCGCGCCCAGCACCAGCACGGCCCATACGATATCCATATCTTTCACTCCTCACAGGTCGCCGATGTCAGATCAGTCCGCCAAAGCCCATGAACGCCACCGCCATCAGCCCCGCCATGATCAGCGCGCCCGGGAAGCCCTGCATCCATTTCGGCATGTTGGAAACCTCCATCCGCTCGCGGATGCCGGCCAGCAGCAGCAGCGCCAGCGTGAAGCCCAGCGCGGAGCAGAAGCCGCTGAAGGTGCTCTCCAGCAGGTTGTAGCCGTCGGTGATGTTGTTGATGGCCACCGCCAGCACCACGCAGTTCGTGGTGATCAGCGGCAGATACACGCCCAGCGCCTGATACAGGGAGTAGCTGAGCTTTTTGAGCGCCATCTCCACCAGCTGCACCAGCACCGCGATCACCAGGATGAAGGCGATCGTCTGCAGGTATTCCAGGTGGAAGGGGGTCAGCACGAAGCTCTGCACCAGCCAGGTGATGAAGGACGCGACCGTGATGACGAAGGTCACCGCCAGGCCCATGCCCAGGGCGGTGTCAAACTTCTTCGACACGCCCAGGAAGGGGCAGATGCCGAAGAACTGGCACATGACGTAGTTGTTGACCAGGATCTGGCCGACCAGGATTGCCAGGAAGGTACTCATGCGCGCGCCTCCTTCCGGGCGCTCAGCGCCTTTTTGATGAAGTTCACCAGCACCATCATGAGGCCCAGGGTGATGAAGCCGCCGGGTACCATGTTCATGATCGCCATGGGCTGATAGGCCTCCGGCATCACGCTGAAGCCGAAGATGGAGCCGGAGCCGAACAGCTCACGGATGCAGCTGAGCAGAGTGATGGACACCGTGAAGCCCAAGCCCATGCCCAGCCCGTCGGCCAGGGAGAGCAGCGGCGGATTCTTCGCGGCGAAGGATTCCGCCCGGGCGAAGATGATGCAGTTCACCACAATCAGCTGGATATAGGTGCCCAGCACCGCCCGCAGGTCCGGCAGGAAGGCCTGCATGATCAGGTCGATCATCGTCACGAAGGAGGCGATGATGACGATGTAGGCCGGAATGCGCACCTTGTCCGGAATGATGTTGCGCAGCAGCGAAATGAACAGATTGGAGAACACCAGCACAAAGGTGGTGGCCAGGCCCATGGACACGCCGTTCATCGCGGCGGTGGTCACGCCGAGGGTGGGGCACATGCCCAGCATCAGGGTGAAGGTCGGGTTCTCGGTGATGAGGCCATTCATGAACACACCGCCAAAGCCCGGATTCCTGCGCGCCTCAGCCATGCTTCTTCACCTCCCCGAAATGTTTGGTCATCGTAAAGCGGTCGATCAGCGGGGTCGCGACATTCATGAACAGGATCGCGAAGGAGCAGCCCTCCGGATAGTTCGCGAAGGCGCGGATGACAAAGCACAGCAGGCCGCAGCCGGCGCCCATGATGCACCGCCCCAGCACGCTGGTCGGCGTCGTGGCGTAGTCCGTCGCCATGAAGAAGGCGCCGAGCATCAATCCGCCGGCCAGGATCTCCTTCAGTGCCAGATCGAACCCGCCCATGAACAGATAGCACACAAAGACCATGCCGATGAAGCAGGCCGGCACGCGCCAGTCGATGATGCCGCGCACAATCAGGTACACGCCGCCCAGGATCAGCGCGATCTTGCAGGTCTCGCCGAGCACGCCGCCGCAGTTGCCGATCAGCAGGTCGACCAGATTCACCTGGGAGGCGTCCTCCGCCAGCAGCGCCAGCGGCGTCGCGCCGGAAACCGTGTCCGCCATCAGCTGGGTCGCGGGATAGGCGCCCATGATGCTGCCCCAGGAGATGAAGAGCACCGCGCGGGCCGTCAGCGCCGGGTTCATGAAGTTGGAGCCGATGCCGCCGAAGAGCTGCTTCACAATCAGGATGGCGAACACGCCGCCCACCACCGGGATCCACCAGGGGGCGGAGGCCGGGATGTTGTAGGCCAGCAGCAGGCCGGTCACCACGGCGCTCCAGTCGCCGACGGTCACCTTGGCGCCGGTGAGCCGCTGATACAGGTATTCCGTCAGCACGCAGGTGAGCACCGAGATGGCGATCAGCCCGGCGGCCGCCGCGCCAAAGTAGACAATCGACATGATGCCCGCAGGCGCCAGCGCCAGGCACACATCGATCATGATCCGGCGGGAGGTGACGTTATCGCGCACATGCGGCGCGGGCGCAATGGTCCATTTTGCCTGCATCGCTCATCCCTCCTTCTTCTCGGCGGCCTCGCGGGCTGCGCGCTCGCGCTCGGCCTCTTCTTTTTCTTTCTTCGCCAGCTCTGCCGCGGCCTTCCTGCGGGCGGTGATGACCTTCTTGCCCATGCGGAAGGACTGGGTCAGCAGCCGCTTGGCGGGGCAGACGTAGGTGCAGGCGCCGCACTCAATGCAGTTCATGACGCCAAGCCGCTCCGCCTCGTTGTAATTGAACTCGCGGATGAAGTGGTCCATGTGCACCGGCAGCAGCTTCATCGGGCAGGCCCGCATGCAGCGGCCGCAGCGGATGCAGGGGCCCTCGTCCGGATCCAGCGAGTCCGCGCCCAGGGCGATAATGCCGCTGGTGCCCTTGGTGACGGGCGTCTCCAGATTGTTGAAGGCCTGGCCCATCATCGGCCCGCCCGAAACCAGCATCTTCGCCTCCGCCCGCAGCCCGCCGCAGGCATCCAGCAGGTGCCGCACCGGCGTGCCGATGCGCACAAGGTAGTTGCCCGGATTCTGCACCAGGCCGCCGATCGTGGTCACCCGCTGCACCAGGGGGCGGCCCTCCCGGATCGCCTGGTCGATGGCGTACATGGTGCCCACGTTGCACACCACGCAGCCCACGTCCAGCGGCAGCCCGCCGTTGGGCACAACGCGCCGTGTCAGCGCGTAGATCAGCTGCTTTTCACCGCCCTGCGGATAACGCACGGGCAGGGCCTGCACCCGGATGCCGTCCACCGGCTTGGCCGCCGCGCGCATGGCGGCGATGGCGTCCGGCTTGTTGTCCTCGATGCCGATGATCGCGTCCTTCACGCCGAAGGCCAGCATGACAAGCCGCAGGCCGTCCACGATCTCCACGGCCTTCTCCAGCATCAGCCGGTGATCGGCGGTCAGGTAGGGCTCGCACTCGGCGCCGTTCAGGATCAGCTTCTCGATGACCTTGCCCGGCGCGGGCGTCAGCTTGACCGCCGTCGGGAAGGCGGCGCCGCCCATGCCGACGATGCCGGCCTCGCGGATCACCTGCTGCGCCTCGGCGGGCGTCAGCGTCTCCGGGTGGCCGCAGGGGTGGAGCTCGACCCACTCGTCCCGGAAGTCATTGTCGATCAGGATGGCGCGGACAATCGCGCCGTTGGGCATCTGCGCCTCGCCGATCTCCAGCACCGTGCCGGACACTGAGGCGTGAATCGGCGCGGAGACAAAGCCGCCGGCCTCCGCGATCACCTGCCCCATCAGCACGTGGTCGCCCTTTTGCACCACCGGCCGGGCCGGAGCCCCGATGTGCATCGACAGCGGAATGATCACGCGGCGCGGCGCCGGCATCTCCCGGATCGCGTTGCCCTGATTGGCCGCCTTGCCGCCTACCCCCTCATGCGGGTGAACGCCGCCGGGGAACATTTGCTTGCCAAACAAGAAAAGCAGGCCTCCTTCCAAATGTGAAAGACAATCCGGATGCAGGCAGACGGTCCCGCCGGTCTGCCGCGGGCCGTTCCGTCAGATTGCATGCTGCGTCATCGTCATTATATCACAGGTTCCCCGCTCTTCCAACAGGTATTTTGTATTTTTTGAGAAGAATCAGGGGGGAATTATACGGGCTCAGGCCCCTCCGGCGCCGTCCGCCCTGGCCGCGCATTTCCGCTTGCGCGGCGGCGGATTCCGTGATATGATGGCAAAAAAGCGAAAGGACGGCAGGGCATGAGGACAGGGCTCGTCATGGAGGGCGGCGCGATGCGGGGGATGTTCACCTGCGGGGTGATCGATGTGCTGATGGAGCACGGCGTCACCTTCGACTGCGCGGGCGGCATCTCGGCCGGCGCGGTGTTCGGCTGCAATTTCAAGTCGCGGCAGATCGGCCGCCCTATCCGCTACAACAAGCGCTACTGCCGCGACCGCCGCTACTGCAGCCTGCACTCCCTGCTGACCACCGGCGACCTGTACGGCGCGGACTTCTGCTACCGCGAGCTGCCGGACGAGCTGGATCCCTTCGACCGCGGCGCCTTTCGGGACAATCCGATGGCCTTCTGCGTCGGCGCGACGGACATCGTCACCGGCGAGGCCGTGTACCATCTGTGCACCGACGGCGGCAGCGAGGACATGGCCTGGTTCCGGGCCTCCGCCTCGATGCCGGTGGTCTCCCGCCCGGTGGAGGCGGACGGCAGGCTGCTGCTGGACGGCGGCATTGTGGAGCCCCTCCCCTACCATTATATAAAGGAGCTCGGCTGCAGCCGCAATGTGCTGGTGATGACCCAGCCCCGCGGCTACCGCAAGGGCCGGCCCGCCGGCCTCGCAATCATCCGGCTGCTGTATCGGCGCTATCCGAAGCTGGTTGAGGCGATGGCGCTCCGGCCAAGGCGCTACAACGCCCTCATGGATGAGATCGACCGGGACGAGGACAGGGGCGCCATCCTCGTGCTGCGGCCGCCGGCCCCGCTCGCCATCGGCCACACGGAGAAGCGGCCGGAGGAGCTGGAGCGCGTCTATCGGATCGGCCGCGCGGAGGCCGAACGCCGCCTCCCGGAGATCCGGAGCTTCCTGCAACCCGGAATGCCCCGGTGAGCCGCTCTTGTCAAGCACACAATACACAAAGCAGCTCTGCGCACCTTGCCCCGCCGGGCAGGGTGTTTTTGTGCGCGCACAAAAAGCCGGGCTCAGCCTTCGCCGGGCCCGGTGCGGGGCGAATCACTCGGTGAGTTCTTCCCCTGCCAGATTGTACTGTGTCGTGGTTTCCAACTTGCCGTTCTCGCCGTAGGTGTAGGCAACGCGGTGGGCGCCGTTCCTGCGCTCCGCCGCCGTACCGTCCGCGTGCCAGAAGGTGGTCTCGACGCGCTTGCCGTTTTCCCAGACGCTGCGCGCCGTCGCATAGCCCTGATCGCTGTCGGTCAGCTGCCCCGCCGCGTCGAAGGTGCTCTCCTCCGTGCGGTTGCCGTCCGCGTCCAGCGTGTAGGCGATGGCCGCATAGCCGTGACGGCCGTTGACCGGCGCGCCGTCCGCGTCCAGATACTTTTCCCCGATCAGCGCGCCGTCCGCGTCATATTGCAGCGCCCGCTGCGCGTAGCCGTCCTTGCAGAACACCGGCTGGCCGTCCGCGCCGAAGTAGGCCTCGCCGAGCAGCCCCTCGGCCCCATACGTCCTGCGGGCCTCAGCATAGCCGGCCTTGCGGTCCATCGGCTGGCCGTCGGCATCCAGATAGCGCTCGCGGATCACGTTCTTCTGTTCATCATACTCCCGCTCGATCTGCACATAGACATCCTTCTTGTCGAAGGGCAGCGGCTGCTCATTCGCGTCATAGTAGGCGCACCAGG
>CAMNHF010000097.1 GCA_946538975.1 uncultured Clostridia bacterium
GTCGATGCGGGCGCTCTCATCCAGGGACTTCGGGATCGTGTCGAAGAAGCCCTTGGAGATGTAATACCCCATGCCGGAGGAGGCGCAGTAGATGAGGATCATGCCGGGCACCGCGCCCTGCTGGGTCAGGCCCAGCTGCTTGAGGAGGAAATACAGGGTGATCATGGTCAGGAAGCCGGGGAACATGCCCAGCACCAGCACCACGTTCATGATCAGCTTGCGCCCCTTGAAGCGCAGGCGGGACAGGGCATAGGACACGGACAGCACGATCACGGTCTGGATCACCGCGGTGAACAGCGCGATGGTCAGCGTGTTGCCGTACCAGTTGAGGTACTGGCTGGCCCGCATCGGCTTCAGGATGCACATCAGGATGGCGGCGATCACGGCGAATTCCCCGAACAGCGCGCCGATCTTCTTCACTTTGTCCATCGTGGTTTCCTGCGGATAGCCAAGGATCGACTGAACGAGCTGACTGTCCTGCTTGAGGTATATCCGCCCGATAATGAAACCTGCAGCGAGGAAGAGCAGGAAGCCGAGCAGCAGCGCCAGCACGTTTTCGGCAAACACATAGCCCTGCAGCAGTATGGCCAGAGCACACAATACCACAAAACCTTCAATAAGCGTGCTGCCAAGCCAGATCATCTGTGTCATTGAATTTGGGTTGACGCTCTTGGCCATGGTCAACCGTCCCACCTGCACAGCCGCCACAATTGCGCTGATCAGCAGGGTCTTGCCCCACCACTCGAAGAAGTTGCTGCCCTGGAAGAGGAAGGCGTAGTTGTCCAGCGACCAGCCGTTTTTCGGCAGCAGGTAGTCTACCATGCCGCCGCTCTCGGTCAGGTAGGAGCGGAAGGACTGGAACACGAGGAACACGAAGGGGGCCAGCCAGATGATGGACATCACCACCAGGATCACGTAGATGCCGGTGTTGACGCGCCGTTCATGGCCGCTCTTGGAACGGGTCTTCACTTCCCGGATGACGCCGGCGTCCTGGTCCACAACGATGTCGACTTCCGGCGTAACGTCTGCTTTATTGCTCATTACTGGAAATCCTCCTCGTTCTTGACGGACGGGATCATGTTGTAGACGACCAGATTGATCACCGCGGTGACCACGAACACCAGGATGCCCATGACGGCGGCCAGCTTGTAGTTCGTGTCATTGACGGTCATCTTGTACAGCCAGGTGATCAGGAGGTCCGTGTAGCCCGCGTTGCCGGACAGCTCCATGGACAGCGGCTTGCCGCCGGAGAGCAGGAAGATCACGTTGAAGTTGTTGATGTTGCCCGTAAACGAGGTCAGCAGGTAGGGCCCGGTGACGAAGAGCATGTAGGGCAGGGTGATCTTCTGGTACATCTGGAAGGCGTTGGCGCCGTCGATGCGCGCGCTCTCATAGAGGTCCGCCGGGATGTTCATCAGGATGCCGGTGGCGATCAGCATCAGATAGGGGATGCCGATCCACACGTTGATGCAGATGATGGTCACCCGGGCCCAAGTGGCGTTGGTCCAGAAGGGCAGCGGCTCTTTGATCCAGCCCCAGCGCATCAGGGTGCCGTTGATGAGGCCGTCCGCCGCGAACATCTTGGACACGTACAGCAGGGACACGAACTGCGGGATGGCGATCGTCATCACGAGGATGGTGCGCCACACCTTCTTCAGCTTGATGCCCTTCTTGTTGATCATGATGGCGACCAGCATGCCCAGGAAGTAGTTCAGGAAGGTGGCGAAGAAGGCCCACACCAGCGTCCAGAACAGCACCTGCCGGAACGTGTTGCCGTAGGAGGCGGTGTCCGTGGACAGCAGCTGGTTGAAGTTGCTCCAGCCCACCCAGGTGAACAGGTTGCTCGGCGGCTGATGCTCCCGGTCAAAGTTGGTGAAGGCGACCAGGATCATGAACAGGATCGGCAGGATCGTGAACACGGCCACGCCGAGGGTCGGCAGGGCCAGCAGCGTCTTGTGGAACTGCTCATCCGCCAGCGAACGCAGGTCGTCCTTCGTGCGCTTCAGCGGCTTGCCGGCCTTCAGCACCTGCTCGGCCAGCTTGTTCTGCTTCACGTTCAGCCGCCAGGTGTACAGGAAGGCGATGATGAAGAAGATCGTCAGGATGCCGTAGAGCAGGATGAAGAACGAGTTGTCGCCGTAGACGGTGACGCGCTTGATCTTCTGCGTGGGGACCGTGCCCAGGGTGGACAGCTTGCCCAGGTAGAAGCAGCCGGAGTACTCCGCGTTGGGCATGAACATGTACACATTGAACACCGTCTGGAAAAGGAAGAACAGCAGGCCGCGCCCCCACTGGCCCCGGGCAAAGGAGCCGAAGCCCATCACCAGATAGGACAGGCGGGTCTTCCAGTCGCCTTCCCGGAAGGTGGTCACGATGTCCTTCAGGTTCGCGCCGATGCCCGTGAACAGCCGCACAAAAAACTGCCCGATGCCTTTCAGCCAGCCGACAAAGTTCTTCGGCAGATTGACGAAGAACTGGCGGCAGCGGTACATGATCTTGGCAGGTTTGCTCAGCTTGAGGAAATCCAGATCCGTCATGCTTGCCTCACTCCCAACACTCCTTGTCATTGACCGTGCGCGGCGATCCCGGCTCCGGCGGAAGGCGGCCTGCCGGAATCGGGATCACCGCGCGGGACAGCCGCTCCGGCCGCCCCGTGCAGATTGGAAAAAGCGGCTGAGGACATCACTGCCCCCAGCCGCCGGGAATGGCCTTACTTGCTCAGATAGCCCTCGCAGGTATCCTGGAACTTCTGCAGGGTCTCCAGCAGCTTGGCGTCGTCCGCGTTGTCCAGCTTGTCAGCGATGATGTCGTCGCCCAGCGCGGTGGCCAGAGACCAGTAGTCGCCGGGATACTGGCCCTGGGGCTGGCAGAAGGCCAGCTGAGAGGCCAGAGCGGACAGCGCGACGTCAGCCTGCACGGCTTCGTTCTGCTGCGCAACCAGGTTGGAGGGGCCCCAGCCGACCGCGTTGTAGCGGGCGATCTGGACTTCCTCGGAGGTCAGCCAGGCAGCTAGCGCGTCGCAGGCAGCCAGCTTGGCTTCGTCGATCTGGGGCTTCACGCCGAGCATCTTGAAGCCGCCGAAGCCGCCGAGCTGGAAGCCGGCCACGGTGGGCAGCTTGGTGGCGGCGTAGTTCTCGCCGAAGACTTCCTTGGCCGCAGCGGCGTCCCAGGTGCCGTCCACGATGGCGCCGATGTTGGTGGCGTTGGAGACGGAGGAGCCATTCTGGAAGGCGGGATGGGCGGCCGTGGCGATCATGGCCTTCAGGGCGGTGACGCCCTTGTCGGAGGCGTAGTCCGCGTGCATGGCGATCAGATCGCCGGCGTCATTGGAATCGAAGGTCAGGGTGCAGCCCGCGCCGAAGAAGAACGCAGTCTGATACCAGCCGGAGTTGATCTCCATATAGAAGTTCTTGCCGGCGGCCCGGCACTGATCCAGGATGCCTTCCAGGGTGGAGGGATCGGTGACGACGGACTTGTCATAGTAGAGGAAGTAGCCGTTGTCGGAGGTCATGGGATAGGCGTACATGGTCTCGCCCAGGGTGACGGCGGCCACGGAGCCGGCGTCGTTCTCAGCCTTGACCTTTTCCGCGTTGCCGGGCTCAACCTCTTCCAGGGCGCCGGCCGCGACCAGGCGGGCCAGCTGATCCTGCGCGAAGCCGAAGATGTCCGCGCCGGCTTCCACGTCGGTGATCATGTTGCCGGCGGCGTCGCCTTCGCCGACGGGCTCGATCTTGACTTCGATGTTCGCATAATCAGGATTGGCCGCCTTGAAGGCCTCGACCTGCTGCGCGGTGAAATCAACGGTCGCCTCAGCAACCCAGATCTTGATCTGGATGGGCTCTTCCGCGCCCGCGAAAGCGGTCATGGACAGCAGCATGGCCACAGCCAGCACCAGGGAAAGCAGCTTTTTCATGGGGAATTCCTCCTTTTTTCATTGATCGGCGTCCACAGACACCGGATCGTACGTTGGAAGCGGCAGTCCAGCAAAAATTGTCCGCATCCGGTTCGGGTGATGGCAAAAACCTGTTGGACGATGACCACTTTTCACAGGTATTATACCACAAGAATCCGGCGCTGTCCATGGTTTCGCAAAGTTTTTCTTTCCCTTGGCGGCAAAACGCCGCGGCAGGGCGGCGATTTTCACGCAGTTTTCAAAAAGCCGACAGAAGACGGTCAGCCGGGCGGCTTATGATGAAGCTGTTCCCGGGAGGCATCACGGGACAGACGACAGGAAGGAAGGTGCCATGGATGCACGATTATCAGAGTGTTTTTGCCCGGGTGGAGAAGAAATTCCTGATCACGGAGGAGCAGCACGCGGCGATCACGGCGGCGCTCCGGCTGCAGGGCTTCGCCGTGCAGTCCTTCGGCAGCCCGACGGTGCAGAGCCTTTACTACGACACGCCGGACTGCCTGCTGGTCCGCCGCTCCATCGACCGGCCGAATTACAAGGAAAAGCTGCGCCTGCGCTGCTATGGGGAGCCGGAGGGCGGCTCGGCGGCCTACGTGGAGATCAAGAAGAAGTATGCCGGCGTCGTGTACAAGCGCCGCACGGGCCTGCCCCTGGACGACGCGCTGTCCGCCCTGCGGCTGGGGCAGATGCCGGAGAGCGCCGGGCAGATCGGCCGCGAGGTGACCTGGTTTTTGCAGCGCTGGGGCGTGAGCCCGAAGGCGCTGATCATCTACGAGCGCGACGCGTGGCTGAGCGCCATGGAGCCGGAGCTCCGCGTGACCTTCGACCGGGACATCCGCTTCCGGGACGGGGATTTCGACATGACGCGGCCCGCCCTCGGCACGAGGCTGATCGCCGCGAACCAGCGCCTCATGGAAGTGAAGATTCCGGGCGTGTGGCCGATGTGGCTGCACAGCCTGCTGGCGGGCCTGGGCGTCCCGCAGACGCATTTTTCCAAATACGGCACGGCCTATCTCAACTACCTTGCGCCGTCCGCGCCCCTGCAGCCTGCGGACAGCCGGATCTCCGCGTGAGGGCGGGGGGAGCAAAGAAGGAGGAAACGAAAATGCTGAATTCGATTCTGGACACATCCAACCTGGAAATCGTGCAGGTGCTCTGCTGCATGGGCGCGGCCGTGGTGCTGGGCCTGCTGAACGCGCTGCTGTATATGGCCTCCAGCCGCGCCTCCAAATCCTTTGTCTGCACGCTGGCGCTGCTGCCGCTGGTCACCGGGGCGGTCATCCTCGTGGTGAACGGCAACCTGGGCGCGGGCATCGCGGTGGCGGGCTCCTTCAGCCTGATCCGCTTCCGCTCGGCGCAGGGGAGCGCGAAGGAGATCCTGCACGTCTTCCTGTCCGCCTCGCTGGGCCTGTGCCTCGGGGCCGGCTATGTGGGGCTGGCGGTGCTGCTGTTCGCGGTGTTCGCGCTGGCCGCCCTGGCCCTGAACGCGGCGCGGCTGGGCGAGAAGCCGGACATGAGCCGCGTGCTGAAGATCACCGTGCCGGAGGTGCTGGATTATGACGGCCTCTTCGACGAAGTCCTGTCCCGCCGCACGGACAGCTGGTCGCTGGAGAGCGTGCGCACCGCGGAGATGGGCAGCGTGTATCAGCTGCATTACCTGGTGCGGCTGAAGGACCTCGCGAAGACGAAGGAGCTGATCGACGAGGTGCGCACCCGCAACGGCAATCTGCCCGTGTCCGTCGTCCGCGTGCCCGTGGAGAAGGAAACCTTCTGACATTCGGGCACACAACAGGACAGCAAAAAGGCAGGGATCATCCGCGTGGTGATCTCTGCCTTTCTTCATATGTCCGGGGGCGGCGCTTACCTCACATAGGTGTAGCTGGAGGAGACCCAGCCGGAGCCGTCCTTCCATTTGATCTTGTACCAGGTGACGCCCCGGTTGTCCCTCTCCGACACGCCCAGCCACGGCGCCGTATCCCCCTTGTACAGGATGCCGATGATGCCGCTGGACAGGGAGGGGCCGCTCCGCACGTTGACCGAGCGTGCGTTGCCGCTCAGGTACAGCGTGCCGGCAGCGCTCTCACGCACGGGAGGATTCGTCGGCGGCGTGTAGGATTCGTATTCCGGATAGAAGTAGAAGTAGTCCCGGCTGCAGTCGTTGTGGTTCACCCAGGCCCTGCGGTAGCAGCGGAGGCTGCTGTCGTAGAACTCGATCTGATAGAAGCACGAGTTGTCGCCATAGGCGGCCCCGATGATGTCGACGTCGATGGCGCCGGGCACATCCCGGGCGATGCGCTTGTAGCTGCTGGACGGACCGTAATAGCCGCGTGAACTGCGGGGGATGTAGCAGGTGCCGAGGACGCTTTCCTCCGGGAGATTGGCGAGATTCAGGTCGCTGAACCGCTTCGCCCCGGTGTAGGCCCGGTAGCTGTTGCTGCCGTCATAGAACTCGACCTGCACCCACCAGATCCCGTTGGCGCTGTCATATGCCTTGGAGATGGCATAAACCGTCCTGCCGGCGGACAGGAAGGAGCCGGGCTCGTCGTATTGGGTGCCGGGGCCGGTGCGGGTCGCGAGCCGCTGATTCAGCGTGACCGGAATCCAGGTCGCCGCGGTTTCCTGCACGACATCACTGTAGGGATCCTCGGCGGCTGCGGCGCACACCAGCAGGAGCGAGACGGCGAGGAAGAGGGGGAGAAGCCAGCGAAGGGCGGTGCGATGCATACGATACATCTCCTCTCTGCATTGCAGGCAGTTCAGAAATATGGATTATCAGTACGCATATCATACCATGAATGGGTAAGAATTGCAAGACAAAAGCGCTTTGCGTTCCGGCTTTGCGTTCCGGCTCTTGATATTGCCCTTTGAAGCTTCCTGACAAAGCTTCCAATAAAACGCCCCTTGAAGCTCCGCCCGGCTCCCTCTGTTCAGATGGCTCGCTGTATCGCGAAGCCGCCTGCCCGGTGCCGTTCATGGGGCTGCAGGGGGCGCTGCCTTATTGGGCTGGCCTCATTCGCCCGCGAACATCGCCACCGCCGCCAGTGAGCCGTCGGCGTGCAGGGCGGCCAGCGACACGCGCCTGTCCTCCTCGCGCGCCAGCACGGAGAGGGTTTCGCCCTCCGCGCACTCGCTCAGGAAGCGCAGCTCCAGATCAGCAGGCCGCAGCCTTTCCCAGAACGCGCTGTCGAAGGCGTCCTCGAACATTTCGATGTAGCGCAGGTTGTTCATGTGGCGGTTCTTGTCCAGGTCGGAATAGCGCACCGTCCGCCGGTAGCGCTCCTCCATGCCCTCGGCGCTCCGCTCGATGCCGAAGAAGTCCGGCAGCGGCTCCTGATCGTCCTCGGCCATCCCCTCGGGGAAGTCCACGGCGCTGAGCCGCAGGGGCCGGCGGCGGCTCAGCGAGAAGACGCAGCTCTCCAGCTTGCCTGTGGCGATGACGCCGCCGTGCTGGCTGACCGTCATGTCCATCGTCACCAGCACCGGCTGGCGGTAGGGCTCCATCCAGGCGGAGAGCGTCAGCGGCGCGGTGTAGTCCGCATTGCGCGTCCGGTGCAGGCGGTAGCGTGTGTAGACCCAGGCCGCGCCGTACTGCTCCGGCAGGGTGTCGTTTCCCTTGTCGATCCGATGCATGTACCAGGTGTGAATGTCCTGAAAATACCGCATGAAGCCCCGCAGCCCGATCAGACCGTCCTCGTCGGCGTCGCGGAACTGGGGCATGACTTGCTGTGTGAATGGCATGGCGTTCTTCTGTCCTTTACAGGCGGGTGACGGTTTCGCTGAGCGGCTTGCGGCTCGTGTGGTTCGCCAGGGGCGCGGCGCCCTCCGCGGCATAGCCCAGGTCGAGCAGCATCAGGATTTCCTCGTTCTCCGGCAGGCCGAGCGCCCGGGCAAGCTCGTCGGGGTTGAAGTAGTTCAGCCAGCAGCTGTCCACGCCGGCGTCGCGGGCGGCCAGCATCATGTGCGTCGCCACGATGGAGGCGTCCTCCACGCCGGAGGTGCGCGCGCCGCCCGGATAGGTGAACACGTTGTCCCGGTCGAAGGCCACCGCCAGCACGGTGCCCGCATTGTAGCGGCAGGGGGTCGCCGCGTCGATCACGGCCAGCTTTTCCGCGCTCTCGATGACGTAGACGCGCTGCTCCTGCAGGTTCTTCGCGGTCGGCGCGCACCGGCCAGCCTCAAGGATCTTCGTCAGCTGCGCCGGATCCACCGGGCGGCCGTCAAAGCGCTTGCAGGAATACCTGCTCTGAATGACTTCCGTAAATTCCATATTCATTTCCTCCGTTTCGCAATGGTCTTTTCACAAGGTGTTTCAGCGGCGCTGCGCCGCAAAAAAGTATAGCATATTCCGGCGCGGCCGGCAAGAACGGCCTCACGCCCCGCGAAAGACGAGCCGCATCTGGTGCCACACCGCGCCGCCGTGGGTGGAAGCGCACACGCCCTCATCCGCAAAGCCCAGCCGGGCGTACCAGTGCACCAGCGCGTCCTTGCAGGTGAGCACCACGCCGAGGCGGCCTTCGCAGCGGGCCTGCTCGATGGCGGCGCGCATGGCCCGGGCCGCGTAGCCCCGGCGGCGGCATTCCGGCAGGGTGTTGACGCCGAAGATCATCTGCCAGCGGCCGGCGGGATCATGGCAGGCCGCGTCGGCGTAGAGCTCGTCGGTCAGGTCGCGCTGCACGGTCACCGGCCCGTCCACGAAGGAGATGATCCGGCCCCCCTCGCGCAGCAGAAAGAAATGATCCGCGAAATGCCGCAGCCGGTCGGCCAGCTGCGCGCGGCTGGCGGCCTCCGCCGGGGGAAAGCAGGCGGCCTCCACCGCCGCCAGCTCGTCCAGATCATTGAGGGTTGCATGGGTGATTTCGGCCATGTCAGCCGCCTCCGTTCACGTGGATTCCGTCCAAGATCTCCGCGACGCTGCCCCGCAGCACCAGGCTGGCCTGCGCGTCGGCGGGGGTTTCCGTCCGGTTGATGACGATCAGCGCCCGTCCGCGGAAGCCCTCCAGGAAGGAGGCCGCCGGATCGACGGCCAGGCTGGTGCCCGCCACGATCAGGGTGTCGCAGTCTGCGATCTCCCGCCGGGCGCCGCGGCAGACGTAGGGGTTCAGCGGCTCGCCGTAGAGCACGATGCCCGGCTTCACCACCGCGCCGCAGTCCGGGCAGCGGGGGATGCCCGAGGTGCCCAGCAGCCAGTCCAGCGGGTACAAGGCGCCGCAGCCGGTGCACTCGTTCTCGTAGATGGTGCCGTGCAGCTCGTACACCAGCTTGTTGCCGGCCAGGCGGTGGAGGCCGTCCACGTTCTGCGTGATGAGGCCCTTCAGCTTGCCGGCCCGCTCCAGCTCGCACAGCTTGCGGTGGGCCGCGTTGGGCCGGGCCTCCGGGTGCAGCAGGAAGCGGCGGTAGAAGGCGAAGAAGCGCTCCGTCTGCAGGTAGAAGAAGCGGTCGCTCAGCACGGCCTCCGGCTGGACGCCCTCCCATTCCCCGTCATAGAGGCCGCCTTCGCCGCGGAAATCCGGGATGCCGCTCTCCGTGGACACGCCGGCCCCGCCGAAGAACACCAGCCGTTTTGATTTGTCGATCAGCTCCTGCAGCGTGCTCATGCCGCGCCTCCTTTCCTTCTGCCGCAATGCACAAAAAGCTCCCCGTGCAGGGGAGCCGCAGCGGACCGCGTGTCAGTTGAGCGCTTCCGCGTCATTCTCGATGGAGACGTCTTCCTTGGAGCGGATGGCCCAGCGCGCCACGTTCATGGTCATGTTCTGGTTGCCCACGGTCAGCACGAACTGGTCGTCCTTCACCTGGGTGATCGTGCCGTAGATGCCGCCGATGGTGCAGACGCGGTCGCCCACGGTCAGGTTGTTCAGCATCTCCTGCACCTGCTTGTCCTTCTTCTTCTGGGGACGGATCAGCATGAAATAGAACACCGCGAAGAGCAGCACCATGGGCAGCACGGTGACGAGGATGGAAGCGATGGGGCTGACAGGCTCGACGTTGCTCGGGTCAGCCGCGCCAGTGCCGGTCGCGCCGGTCGTCTGGCCCGCAGTTTCCGCGACGGCCCTTCCGATGCCCAGAATTTTTTCCAGCAGATTCATGGGAAATTCTCCTTTCCAATTTGAGGGGTCGATTGATTATAGCAGAGTTTTTCACGGGAGACAAGAGTTTTCCGCAAACTTCACGTTCGGTTCACGAAAAACATGCCCGGCCCTTTCAATCGGCGCGCCGGGGGAGTATAATGATGACAAGGGAAGCCGGGGAACACCGGCAGAGGGGAGAAGCGGCATGCGAAGCATTCGGAGCGTCTACAAGATCGGCCATGGGCCATCCAGTTCCCACACCGTCGGCCCGTACCGCGCGGCGAAGCTGTTCGGCAGCCGGTATCCGGAGGCGGAGCGCTATCGCGTCACGCTGTACGGCTCGCTGGCCTTCACGGGGGAGGGGCACGGCACCGGCAAGGCGATTGCCTCGGGCCTGCCCGGGGCGGAGCTGCGCTTCGACCGCGGCGCGACGGATCTGCCGCACCCCAACACGATGCTGTTCGAAGCCTTCCGCGGCGGCGAGCGCATCGGCCATGCGCGGGTGTTCAGCATCGGCGGCGGCTCCATCCGCGTCGAGGGCGAGAGCTCCGACGAGGAGAGGCAGGGCTATCCGCAGCAGAACTTCACCGAGATCCTGGAGACCTGCCGGGCGGGGGGCATCGCCCTGGCCG
>CAMNHF010000098.1 GCA_946538975.1 uncultured Clostridia bacterium
CTCCAGACCCCAGACCGTGGAGGTGTACTTGCAGCTGCCGTCCGGGACGCACAGCCGCCAGCGGATGAGGCACTCCGCCGCGGCGGTGGTCTCGTTGCAGACGGTGAAGATGACGCTGCGCTCCAGCGGCGCCTCGCGGAGCTCGTTGATGCGGGGCTTCTGCGTGTGCTCTCCGGCCTCCTCGGCGGCCAGCATCAGGGGCGCAAAGAAGCGCTTGGCGGCGTAGTGCAGGGCCTTCCAGCGGCCGAAATAGTCGATGGAGGACCAGGACGCGACAGGCCAGCAGTCGTTCAGCTGCCAGATAACCACGCCCATGCAGCGCCCGCGGTGGCTCCGCCAGTGCTCCGCGCCGCAGCGCATCGCGTCGGCCTGCAGCAGCTGGGAGGCGTAGAGCAGGCTGCTGAAGCGCTGCGGGTAGCGGTAGGTGGCGGCGAGGTAGGTCAGGATCTTGCCGTTGGCGGCGCCGTTGCGCTGGTGGCGCTCCATCACGCGGGAGAAGATGTTCCGGTCCTCCGGCTCGGTGAAGGCGCTGACCGTGGGCAGCAGGGGGAAGGACTGGAAGCCGTATTCGGACACATAGCGGAAGAAGTGCTGCCGGTATTCGGTGATGGGCTTTTCCCCGTGCCACACGGCCCAGTAATGCGCGTCGCCGCGGTTCTCGCTGTTCGGCTCGTCGTAGCTGCCGCCGGAGGAGGGGGAGGAGGGCCACCAGGGGATCTCCGGGGCCTCCTGCCGGACGATCTTCGGGATGATGTCCTCAAAGAGCTTGATGTAGTCGCTGAAATGGCTCGGACGCCGCGGCGAGAAGGCCCGCTGATCCCCGTGGGCCGCGGCGCGGAGGGCATCGGCGGCGAAGGACTCGATCTCGTTGTTGCCGCACAGGAGCACCAGGCAGGCGTGATGGCGCAGGCGGCGCACATTCTGCTCGGTCTCCAGGCGGATGCTGGCCTCAAAGTCCGGCGTCAGGTCATAGAAGGCGCAGGCGTACATGAAATCCTGCCAGACCATCAGGCCCAGCTCGTCGCAGATGTCGAAGAAGAAGTCGTCCGGATAATAGCCGCCGCCCCAGACGCGGATCAGGTTGAAATTCGCCAGCCGCGCGTCCTCCAGCAGCTGCCGGGTGCGCTGGGGCGTGACGCGGGAGAGGATGTTGTCCTCCGGGATGTAGTCGGCGCCCATCGCGAAGACCCGCAGCCCGTTGACCCTGTGGCAGAAGCTCTCGCCCCATTCGTCCTTCTCCCGGCACAGTTCGACCGTGCGCAGGCCGATGCGGCGCGTGAGGCTGTCGGCCTCTGTTCCGTCCGGATCCAGCAGGCTGACGCTGACGGTATACAGCGGCTGGCCGCCATAGCCGGCGGGCCACCACAGCTGCGGCTCACGGAGGATCACCTCCGGCGTGTCGGGGCCGAGGGTCTCCGGCAGCTGCCGCCCGTCCGGGTCCGTCACACGGGCGATCCAGCCGCCGTGCTCCGTACCCTCAATCTCCGGCGTGACGCGCAGCCGCACGCTGCCGTCCGGCCGGTGCTCCTGCGCGATGCGGACGCCGGTCAGCCGGGCCGGGCCGCACTTTTCCAGCCGGATGCTCCGCCAGATGCCCGCGTCCGGCAGGCGGGGGCCCCAGTCCCAGCCGTACATGCAGGCGGCCTTGCGGATGCGCGGGTAGCCGGGCACCGCGTCCGAGGAGCACCAGGCGGGCTTCTCCTTCGCCGCGGCCAGCGCCGCGTTCACGGGGGAGCGGAAGGTGATCTCGATGGAATTCTTCCCCGGGCGCAGCAGCTCCGTCACATCCCAGCACCAAGCGATGTGCATATTGTCCGCGCGGGCGGCCTCCACGCCGTTCAGGCGAATCTCCGCCAGCGTGTCCAGACCGTCGCAGCACAGCAGCGCGCGCGAGCCGTCCGGCGTGTCGTCGAAGTCCCGGCTGAACACCCAGTCGTGCCGCATCAGCTCGAAGGCCTGCTGCTCGTTCTCCCGCCAGTAGGGGTCGGGCAGCGTGCCGTCCGCGATCAGGGCGGCATAGACGGAGCCGGGCACCCGGGCCTCGTGCACCGTGCTTTCGTCGGCGCGGCGGAGCTCCCACCGGCCATCCAGGGGCAGGGTCTGCTTTCTCATGGCATAGGCCTCCTGTCACAAAAAGGATGGCGCATCTGACGCCATCCGCGCATGCTTATGCTTCGCCAAAGCCCAGCAGCTCGGCCTGCCGCCCGCCGCAGAGCTCATCCGCGTATTCCTCGTCGAACATCGCCGCCAGCGCCTCATGGCAGGCGGCCAGGTTGCAGCTGCGCCCGCCGAGATTGTGGGCGTCGGTGGCGACCAGGTCGATATAGCCCTCGTCCAGCACGCGCCGTTTCCACCGCTCGTCAAAAAAGCCGGATTTCTTCAGCACCGTGCCGCAGTTCATCTGCATGATGACGCCCAGGCTGTCCTTCAGCTCGGCGATCTTCCTGATGTCGCGCAGCACGCGGTAGCGCTCGATATGGGCGAAGATGACGGTCATGCCCTCATTGCCCAGTTTGCGCGCCGCGCCCTGCATCCGGTCCCACTTCACATCGGGCATGAACTCTACCAGCACGTTCCAGGTCTGATCGAGCGTGGGCACGTAGCCCTCCCGGAGCATCCGGGGCGTGTCGTCCGTCCACATGATTTCGGAGCCGGGGTGGACGGTCAGATTCAGGTGCTCCCGCTCACAGAAGGCGTTGGCCTCGTCCAGGTGCTCCAGATAGGCTTCCGCGGGAAAGCGGCGGACGCCCGGCGTGATGTGCGACGAGCCGATGACGTGGCGGATGCCGTTCTCCGCAGCCTTGCGCAGCATGCCGTACATCATGTCCTGCGACTGCGCGCCGTCGTCCACGCCGTAGATCAGGTGATGGTGAATATCGATCAACAAAGAGTTTCCTCCGCCCTTTTTCGCAGCCACGCGGGTCAATCCAAGCCATTTGATTATAGCAAAGCCGCAAAATTCTGTCAATCCGGGCCGATTTGGTGCGCGAAATCGGGAAAGACGGGGAATGTTGCGGAAGTATATCTGAAGTATATCCGATTGTAACAAAATTTCAAAAAAGGCGGGTTCATCGGTTGGACAATGGGCGGAAGTGTGATATACTTACTGCGTATCGCTGTTTGCGGCACCGCTTTTCGCGTACGGAAAGGAAGGTGGAACACCATGTATGACGGGAATCCGTATGGCGGCGGTCCCAATGGATCGAATCCCCAGGGCCCGTATCCGCAGGGCCCGTATCCCCAGGGTCAGTATCCGCAAGGTCAGTATCCGCAAGGTCAGTATCCGCAGGGTCAATACCCGCAGGGCCAGTATTCGCAGGATCCGTATTCGCAGAATCCCTATCCGCAGGGCCAGTATCCCCAGGGCGGGACGGATCAGCCTTATACCGGCTTTGCACCCGGCGGCGCGGGCTATCAGGGCGGCAATCCCTATATGCCGCAGCCTCCGGCGGGGAATCCTCAGGAGCCGGAGCAGCCCGCTTCCGGCCCGCGGCGCGGCGGCTTCCAGCTGAAGGCCATCCATGTGCTGGCGGGCGTGATGTGCTGCCTGCCGGTGCTGTTTGTGCTGGGCATGGCCGTGCCCTCGCTGGCGGCGCTCAAGTGGGTGTTCATCGTGGTGGGGCTGGCGCTGCTGGTGCTGCTGTGGAGCGGCCGGGTGTTCACGCAGAGCAACCGCATCACGGTGAGCGTGGTGATTGTGGCTTTCGCCATGGTCGCGGCGGTGAGCGCCCTGACCGGCGGCCAGGACACAACGCAAAACGCGCCACCCACGGCCCCGCCCATGCCCGCGGCCGTGACGCCCGCACCGGAGAGCAGCCCGATCGGCGCGATGGAGAATGTGGATCCCGCGCAGGAGGAGGAGCAGACCACCGGCGATGAGATGACGGCCACGGACGAGATGCTGGCGCGGCTGAACACCTTCATGTATTATTGGAAGGAAAACACCAGCGACGACGAAATGGTGGCCCTGTGCATGCCGAGCTGGCGCAACACGCAGTCCGACCCGAAGCAGGCGCTGTGGAACCTCCGCCAGAACCGCACGCCGCTGAGCTGGGAGTTCATGAACAGCACCGGCACGGAGAATGACATCAACCGCACGGTGACCGTGCAGGCCGTGGTCGACCGGAACATCACCGGCCGCGAGCCCGCTACCTACCAGTTCAAGATCGTGATGATGAACGAGAACGGCACCTGGTATGTCGACCCGAACTCCATCGCGTCCAATGAGGCGGTGGCCACGGCGACGAAGTCCAGCAAGGTGACCCAGCCGCCCCAGCCCACGATCGGCGCGCCGGCGGACATGACGATCTATTACAATCCGGACGGCGGCATGTACTACCACGCCGACCAGTACTGCAAGAACGTGGGCGCGAAGTACCTGCCCCTGCGCGGCGTGATCCGCTTCGCCCAGCTGTACGAGGCCCCCTATACCAGCCTGCAGCAGTGCACGGTCTGCAATCCGCCCCTGCGGGAAGGCGACTGAGATGCTCCGGGAGATGGCGGCCCGGCTGCCTGTCTTGCCCGGACGGCTGCTGATCGGCCTGTCCGGCGGCGCGGACTCGGTGGCGCTGCTGGTGCTGCTGGAAGCCCTGGGCGGAAAGCGGCTGCACGCGGTGCATGTGAACCACGGCCTGCGCGGCGCGGACGCGGACGGGGATGAGGCCTTCGTGCGGCGGCTGTGCGCGGAGAAAAACGTGCCGCTGACCGTCTGCCGCCTCACGCCGCCCGCGCATGCAGGCGAGGGCTGGGCTCGGGAGGCGCGGTATGGCTGCTTCCGGGAGGCGTACGCGCACTGCGGCGCGGAGGCGCTGTTGCTGGCGCATCACCAGGGGGATCAGGCGGAGACCGTGCTGGAGCATCTCCTGCGCGGCAGCGGCCTGAACGGACTGGGCGGCATGGCGGCGGACACCGTGCTGGACGGCATGCGGGTGCTGCGGCCCCTGCTGGGCTTCACCCATGAGGAGCTGTGCGGCCTGCTGACGGCTGCGGGCCAGGCCTGGCGCGAGGACGGCAGCAACGCGGAGAATGACTACCTGCGCAACCGTGTGCGGCACGAGCTGCTGCCCCTGATGGAGCGGCTGGCCCCCGGCGCGGCCCGGCGCATCGCGAACACGGCGCAGCTGCTGCGGCGGGACGAGGAAGCGCTGCGTCATCTGACTTCGGAGCGCTTGCCTGAGGCGGGACAGCGCTGGCTGCCGCTGCGGGAGATCGTGGAGCTGCCCGAGGCGCTGCAGTCGCGGCTGCTGCGGCTGTGGTGGCAGCGGGAGGCGGCGGGCCTGCCGGAGCTCAGCAGCGGGCAGACCGCGCAGGCGCTGCGGCTGATCAGAGAGAAGGCCGGCGCGCGGGCAAACCTGCCCGGCGGCTGGCAGCTGCAGCGCGGCTGGCACTGCCTGCACCTGCTGCCGCCCGTGGAGGAAGCTGCCCCGCCTGCCGCCGTCTGCGTGAATGACACGGCCCCCGGCGCGGCGTACCGGCTGGGCGGCGTCACGCTCTGCCTTGCCGCTTCGGAGGGCAGCCCCGGCGACGGCCTCACAGCGCAGGAGGTGCCGCGCTCCCTGCTGGCGGGCTGCAGCCTCCGGTTCCGGCGCGCGGGCGACTGGCTGCGTCCCTTCGGGATGGAGGGCCGCAAGTCCCTGCAGGATCTGCTGACAGACCGGCGGGTGGACGCGCCTTTCCGGGGCCGCATCCCCTTGCTGGTTCGCGGGGACGAGGTGCTGATGGCTGCCGGCGTCGGCTGCGGCGCGGTGCCCGGATATGATCCGGAAGCGGATAACGTGCGCCTCCACTGGCGCGGCGAAATGCCCTGGATGACGACATCATAACCTGTGGAAAGGGAGGACTGGAATCATGGAAATCAAGCGGAAGCAGTACGCGGATCTGGAACGCCTGCTCTTCACGGAGGAGGAGATCCGCAGCGCGGTGCAGACCCTGGGCGCGAGGATCTCGGCGGACTACGAGGACAAGGAGCCTCTGCTGATCTGTGTGCTGAAGGGCGCCTGCGTGTTCTTCTCCGATCTGATCCGCGCGATCGACACGCCGGTCAGCATTGACTTCATTGCGGCCTCCAGCTACGGCGGCGGCACCCGCCCCCAGCATGAGGTCATCCTGAAGCACGAGCCCTCCCAGAGCGTGAAAGGCCGCGACGTGATCCTCGTGGAGGACATCATGGACACCGGCAACACGCTGCTGTGCCTGAAGCGCTTCTTCGAGGAGACCGGCGCCGCTTCCGTGCGCATCGCCGCCCTGCTGGACAAGCCTTCCCGCCGGTGCGTGCCGCTGCAGCCGGACTACTCCTGCTTCACGATCCCGGACGCCTTCGTCGTGGGCTACGGTCTGGACTATGACGAGCAGTACCGCAGCCTCCCGGAGATCGGCATCCTCTCTCCCACGGTCTGGGACAAGTAAACGAAATCAGTCATTGCGGGAAAGCCGCAAATGTGCTATGATATAGCGCTGCCGGGCAGGCCGCCCGGCAGATGAAGGAAGCGGGCCAAGGAGGACGACGGGTGAAGAAAAGGAAAAATGCCGTGCTTCTCTGGGTGGTCATCGCGGCGGTGATGCTGCTGCTGATCTTTTTTGACTCCTCCCGGCGGGCGGACGCGCGGCACATCGAGTATCCGCAGCTGCTGGAGATGATCCGCCAGGACCAGGTGGAGGCGGTCGCGGTGCGCGGCAGCAGCCTCGTGGGCCTGAAGCGCGGGACGAAGGTGGCCGCGTCGGACTTTCCGGACCGGAATTACGACTTTGAGACGACCATCGGCGAGGATTTCATCGACACGGCCAAGGAGCTGACCGCCGGGCTGAAGGGGCTGGCGGCGGAGGATGTCACGGTCAGCGATCTGAGCTTCACCATCACCTACCGCCCGCCGCTGACCCAGCCCTGGTGGTACGCCGTGCTGCCCTATGTCATCCTGATGGCGATGCTGCTCGCCTTCATCTATTTCACCTCGCGGGCCTCCGCGGGCGCGGCCAATGGGCGCAATCCCGCCAACTTCGGCCGGAGCACCGCGCAAATGCAGGATCCGAGCCAGAACAAGGTGACCTTCGCCGACGTGGCCGGCATGGATGAGGAAAAGGAAGAGCTGCAGGAGATGGTGGACTTCCTCCGCAATCCCCGCAGCTACACGGAGGTCGGCGCGCGCATTCCCAAGGGCGTGCTGCTCGTCGGCCCTCCCGGCAACGGCAAGACCCTGCTGGCCCGCGCGGTGGCGGGGGAGGCGGGCGTGCCCTTCTTCTCCATCTCGGGCTCCGACTTTGTTGAGCTGTTCGTAGGCGTCGGCGCCAGCCGTGTGCGCGACCTGTTCAATCAGGCCAAGCGCGCGGCTCCGGCGATCGTCTTCATCGACGAGATTGACGCCGTCGGCCGGCACCGCGGCGCGGGTTTGGGCGGCGGCCATGACGAGCGCGAGCAGACGCTCAATCAGCTGCTGGTGGAGATGGACGGCTTCCGTGTGAATGAGGGCGTCATCGTGATGGCCGCGACAAACCGCCGCGACATCCTCGACCCCGCCCTGCTGCGCCCGGGCCGCTTCGACCGCCAGGTGACGGTCAATTATCCCGATCAGGACGGCCGCGTCGCGATCCTGCGCGTTCACAGCAAGGGGAAGCCGCTGGCGGAGGATGTGGATCTGGAGAACATCGCCAAGCGGATGCCCTATGCCACCGGCGCGGATCTGGAAAACGTGATGAACGAGGCCGCGATCCTGACGGCCCGGAAGAAAAAGACGGAGATCACGCAGGCGGTGCTGGTGGAAGCCATCGCCCGCGTGCAGATGGGCCCCGAGAAGAAGAGCCACAAGGTGCATGAGAGCGACCGCCGCATGGTGGCCGTGCATGAGAGCGGCCACGCCGTGGTGGGACACTTCCTGCCCGGCTGCGACGACGTGCACCTGGTGACGATTGTGCCCCGCGGCGGTGCGGCCGGCCATACGCTGTCCCTGCCCGGCGAGGAGCACGACAGCATGAGCCGCACGCAGATGCTGGATACTGTCTGCATGATGCTGGGCGGCCACGCGGCGGAAGAGGTCATCCTCGGCGAGATCTACACCGGCTCTTCCTCCGACCTGCAGCGCGCGACCGAGCTGTGCCGCCGGATGGTGACGCAGTTCGGCATGAGCGATGAGATCGGCCCGGTCTATCTGGCCGGGGAGCAGGAGGTCTTCGTCGGCATGGAATTCGGCCAGCGGCGGGAATTCTCCGAGGAGACCGCCCGGCGGATCGACGAAGAGGTGCACCGCATGCTGTCCGAGAGCTATGCGCGGGCGAAGGACACCATCCGCAGCCACGCGCCTCAGCTGGACCGCCTCGTCGGCGAGCTGCTGCGCGAGGAAACCGTGGACCGCGCCGCCTTCCTCCGCCTGATGGAGGCAGAGCAGCCGGTCTCCCTGCACAAGGATGCAGCGGAGGGTGAGGCGTGACGCGCGCGGACCTGCACCTGCACTCCAATCAGTCCGACGGCGTCCTCTCGCCGGAGCAGCTGGCGGAGGAGGCACAGCGGGCCGGTCTGACGCTGATGGCGATCACCGACCACGACACGTTTGCGGGCAGCGATGCCCTGCGGGCGAAGGGGTCTCCGCTGCCGCTGATCGCGGGGGTGGAGCTGAGCCTCTGCGATCTGGAGGGCCTGCATCTGCTGGCCTATGGCACCGCGGAGGGCGGGCCGCTGCGCAGGCGTGTGGCAGAGCTGGCCGAGGCCCGGGACAGCCGGGGCCGGCGCATTGTGGAAAGGCTGGCGGAGCTGGGCTTCCCGCTGGACTGGCAGGACGTGGCACGGCGGGCCCGCGGCACCGTGGGCAGGCCGCACATCGCTCGGGCGATGGTGCACGCGGGCTACGCGGAGAGCATGCAGGAGGCGTTTGCGCGCTTCCTGGGGCACGACGCGCCGGCGTACATCCCCAGCAGCCGCATGGACATGGACGAGGCGCTGGGGCTGATCCGGTCGGCTGGCTTCGTGCCGGTGCTGGCCCATCCCTACGAGCTGAAGCTGCCGGAGGAGCAGCTCTTCCCGCTGATCGCCCGCTGGCGCGAAAAGGGGCTGGCCGGCGTCGAGGTGTATCATCCCTCGGCGAGGCGGTTCGGCTTCGGGGGCCTGCGGTCGATGGCGGCAAGGCTGGGCCTGCTGGTGACCGGCGGCAGCGACTTTCATCAGGAACACGACAAGCATGGCAGCATCGGCTGCATGAGCGAGAGCTGGACGGATGTTGAGGCAGATCTCACGCGGCTGGAAGCGGCACTGGCGCAGGCGGAAAAGGACGCCCGCCCGGCGCAGTGACAGCCTGCATACTTTATCACAGAAAGGAGGCGGAGCATGCCGCAGGATCCCATGAACCCGAACTGGCAGAGCCAGAGCCGGCAGCCTGTTCCGCCGGAATGGGCCGGGGCGCAGCCGTATTCCCCCCAGGGCGGGGGCTATGAGCCGCAGCAGCCAGGCCCCTTTGGCCAGCGCTGGCCATATGCGTCCCCCAATCCGCCGGTGACCCACGTCTGGCAGCCGCCGACGCCGCCCGTCCCGGACACGCGGGAGAACGCGCGCCGCAGGCAGGACAGCGTCCGCCGCAAGCATCCCTTCCCGTGGAAGCTGGCCCTGCTGGCCGCGGTCTGCGTGGGGCTGATCGTCGCCGCGGCCGTGATGCTGCCGCCGTGGCTGCAGCAGCGGCAGATCGAAAGAGCGGTGGCGCCCTATGACAACGTCTTCTGCGAGGGCGTCTGGGTGGATGGCATCAACCTGGGCGGCCTGAGCTGGCAGGAGGCGCGGGCAGCCGTGGAGGAGCAGGCCAGCCATCACAGCGGCTGGGGCGTACGCCTGCTGCTGGATGGCGAGGAGGCACGGCAGATCAGCGCATCCGACCTGGGCGTGCAGGTGGACATCGACGGCGCGCTGCAGTCCGCCTGGCTGCAGGGGCACGCGGGCACGGCGGAGGAGCGCTACGCCGCCCAGCAGGCACTGGCGGAGGATCCCTATCACGGCTACAGCGCGACGCCGGGCGACACGACGGTCATCGACGCCATCCTGGCGGAGACGGCGGCCGCGGTCTACGTTCCTGCGAAGGACGCGCAGATGGTGCGTTTCGACCCGGACTATACCGATCCCTTCATCTTTGAAGCCGAACAGACCGGCCGGGTGCTCTACACCGACGCCGTCCGCGATCAGATCTACCAGATGTACAGTGATCTGCGCGGCGGTGACATCGTGCTGGAGCCGGAGGTGCTCCAGCCGCAGGTGACCGAGCAGTGGCTGCGCGACAACCTCTACACGGTGCGCGGCACGGCCAGCACGCCGATCTCCTCGACCAGCACCGAGAACCGGAACAACAACATCCGCCGCGCCTTCGAGCTGATTGCCGGCACGGAGATTGCCCCCGGCGGCACCTTCTCTTTCAACGGTGTGGTGGGGGAGCGCTCGCTGAAGAACGGCTTCTTCGAGGCGGACGAGTACGTGTACGAGGAAGTCACGACCGGCATCGGCGGCGGCGTCTGCCAGGCCAGCACAACGATCTACCAGGCGGCGGTCCGCGCGGG
>CAMNHF010000099.1 GCA_946538975.1 uncultured Clostridia bacterium
ACCCCTCAGTCGCCTGGCGGCGACAGCTCCCCTGATAGGGGAGCCAAGGGGCTGCTTTGCTGCCGGAGATCCGCGCCTCCCGAAACATGACAGATTGTGAAAATTTGCGGAATTGCACGCGGGTGCTGCAAATTCCGCTTTTTTGTGGTATAATGTAATTTGTATCTTTGTTTGTATGGAGGGATGACCATGCCGCAACTGATCCTGGCCTCCGGTTCGCCGAGAAGGCAGGAGCTGCTCCGGCTGACCGGGCTGGCGTTCACGGTGGACGCCCCGGAGGTGGATGAGCACACGGACCTGGGCGCGCGGGAGGCGGTGCAGCTGCTCAGCCGGCGGAAGGCGCTGGCCGGGGCGGCCCTGCACCCGGGACAGGTGGTGCTGGCGGCGGATACGCTGGTGGCCCTGGACGACCGTCCCCTGGGCAAGCCGGCGGACGCGGAGGACGCGAAGCGGATGCTGTGGGCGCTCTCCGGGCGGTGGCATCAGGTGTATACGGGCGTGTGCGCGGCGGACGCGGACGGCGGGCTGCACGCGGGGCTGGATACCTCGGACGTGCGCTTCCTGGAGCTGACGGAGGCGGAGATCGACGCCTATGTCGCCACCGGCGAGCCGCTGGACAAGGCAGGCGCCTACGCCCTGCAGGGGATCGCCTCCATGTTTGTCGCGGAGGTGCGCGGCACGCCCTCGGGCATCATCGGCCTGCCGATGCCGCTGACGGCGGAGCTGCTGCGGCAGTGCGGCTTTTCGGTTCCGCGGGGCGCGGCGGAGTGAGCTTGGGAGAGAGCGACAGTAAGGAGAGCATTGCATGGCGTTCATTCAACCGGATCTGGCCCTGGACCTGGGGTCCAGCTATACGTCCATTTATGTGAAGGGCCGCGGCCTCATGCTGCATGAGCCCACCGCCGTCGTGGCGGAGCGGGCGGACCGGCACATCATCCACGCGGTGGGGCAGGAGGCCAAGGACCTCATCGGCCGCACGGCGGAGAACTATATCCTGATCGACCCGGTGCAGCATGGGCTGATCGCGGACTTTGACTCGACGGAAATTCTGCTGCGCTATTTCTTCCGGCAGACGATCGGCTCCAGCCGGATCCTGGGGCCGCGGGTGCTGGTGGGCGTGCCCTCGGACATCCCCGCGGTGTCCCGGAAGGCCCTGCGGGAAGCGATCCTCTGGGCCGGCGCCCGCAAGGTGTTCTTTGTCGCCAATACCTTTGCCGCGGCCATCGGCACGGGCCTGCCCGTCTATGAGCCGGTGGGCTCCATGGTGGTCAGCGTGGGCGGCGGCACGACGGACGCGGCGGTGATCTCCCTGGGCGGCACCGTCGTCAGCCACGCGGTGCCCACCGGCGGCCAGAACATGGACGAGGAGATCGTCAACTATCTGAAAAAATACTCCGGCATGCTCATCGGCGACCGGACTGCCGAGGACGTCAAGATCGACCTGGCCTCCGCCGTGCCCACGAAGGACGAGCGCACCGTGCAGGTTCGCGGCCGCAATCTGCTGTCCTCCCAGGCGATGGTGGCCACGCTGTCCTCCTCGCAGGCCCACGCGGCGGTGAAGGATCCCTGCATGGCGGTGCTGGGCTGCATCAAGTGGGTGCTGGAGCGCACGCCGCCGGAGCTGTCCGCGGACATCATGCGCACCGGCATCCACCTGACCGGCGGCGCCTCCCAGCTGTACGCGCTGGATCAGTTCATCGGCTCGCAGCTGTCCCTGCCGGTCTACCTGGCGCGGGATCCCGGCGACTGCACGATCCGCGGCCTCAGCTACCTGCTGGAGAACCCGGACCTGATGGAAAGCATTATCTCCGCCAGTGAGGAGTAACCCTTCCCGAGCGAAAGCGAAGTGAGACAACATGACCGACGAAAACAGCCGCCCCGCCAATGAGAATGAGACGGAGGCCTACCGGCGGGATCTGGAAAACATCCTGAACTCCCTGCCCGGCTTTGGCAGCCCCGCCCCCGCGGAGCCCGAGAAGCCGGCGGAGGAGGACGGGGAGGACCGCCTGCGTGCCCGCGCCCCCGTCGAGGATCAGCCGGAGATGGCCGGCACGGAGCGCGAGAAGAAAAAGGAACAGCGCCGCCAGCAGCGCCGCGAGCAGAAGCAGCGCCGCAAGGCCCGGCACAACGCCCGCCGCCACCGCGCCCTGGTGCAGTCCCACGAGGAGAGCCGCCATCCGGCCCTCAAGACCTTCCTGCATGTGCTGGTGACGCTGACCCTGGTGGGCGTGATGCTGGCCATCGGCATCAGCAACTATATCGAGAGCGACCTGCTCAAGGTGCCGCAGGACGCGGTCGCCGCGGTGATGACGCCGGTGCAGTCGGCCTTCAGCGGGGTGACCGAGGGCATCGCGGGCTTTTTCCGCCGCCTGCGCCTGCTGCAGAACATTGAGGAAGAATACAACAAGCTGCGCGAGGAATACGAGCAGATCGTCTACGACGCCTACCGCACCCGCGAGCTGGAGAACCAGCTGGCCCAGTTCCGCGACATGCACGACGAGATCCTCGAGAACCCGAACATGCTGCAGAAGGTCTGCCGCGTTATCGGGCGGGAAGAGGGCAATTATTTCTCCACCTTCACGATCGACCGCGGCAGTGCCGACGGCGTGAAGGAGTACATGGCGGTGACGAGCGGCGGCGCGCTGGTGGGCTATACCGAGACCGTCTACGAGCACTCCGCCATCGTGCGCACGATCATCGACTCCGAGGCCTCCATCGCGGCCATGCTGCAGTCCAGCCGCGACCAGGGCACGGTCCGCGGCACCCTGGGCATCGACGGCACCGCGATGTGCCGCATGTACTATCTGCCCGACGACCACCTGCCGCGCCCGGGCGACACCGTGTTCACCAGCGGCGTGGGCATGTCCTTCCCCTACAAGATCCCGATCGGCACCGTGCGCGAATCCACGCGCGGCATGCAGCAGAACAAGTCCTACATCGTGGTGGAGCCGCTGGCGGACTTCCAGCACCTGGAGTTCGTGATGGTGCTGTGCTATCAGCCTGCGCCGCAGCCCGTGCAGGGCCGCTCCTCCCTGCTGGACACGGATCAGTTCGAGCCGCTGGAGACCAGCCGCCCGGTGCCGACGCTGCGCATGGGCTCGCTGAATTACTTTGACGTGACCGCGACGCCCGAGGACATGGCGGAGCTGGAGGAGACGCCCGCGCCCTCCGAAACGGCCGTGGAGACGACGGCGCCCGCGCAGGCCACGCCCTCCGGCACGGTGGGCCCGCTGGTCTCGCCCGGCCCGCAGGAGACGCCGATCGAGTACGTCTCCGTGTACGGCGAGCCGACGGCGACGCCCACGCCCGAGCCCACGCCCTCGCCGACGCCGTACATCACCCTGACGCCGGAGCTCATGACGGTGGAGGAGGATTGACGCGATGCTGGATACAATCCTCACGGGGCTCGCCTATCTGTGGAAGCAGATTCGCGTGTTCGTCGTGGTGATGCTGTGCTACCTGCTGCAGATCACGGTCGTGTCGCCCTATGTGCGCATCGCCGGCTGCACGCCGTCCCTGCTGATGGTGATGCTGGCCGTGGTGGGCGTGTCCTTCGGGCGGCTGCGCGCGTTCGAGTGGGGGGCGCTCATCGGCATCCTGATGGAGACGATGCAGCCCAGCCGCCCGATGCTGAACCTGCTGATGTACCCGGTGACGGCCCTGGCCGCGGCGGCCATCTTCCGCGACAAGACGCCGGAGGAGCTGACCGCCGAGCGCAGCATGGGCAAGGCGGGCCGGAACCGCAGCGCCTTCCTCCGCATCCCGGAGGCCGCGGCGGTGGAGATGGTCATGTACGAGGTCGTGCAGCTTTCCTACATTTATATGCGCGAGTCGTCGCTGACGGCGCGGCACTTCGGCATGGGCCTTGTGAATGTGCTGCTGACGGTGGGGCTGAGCCTCCTGCTGATGTGGCCGCTGCGCCGCGTGCTGGGCTTCCGCCCGGAGAAGCACGAGCAGCGCGCCCGCCTCTTTGACGAGAACGCAGCCGGCCGCGGCCCCGAAGCGGCGCGGGGCCTGTGAGATCCCAGCGCTTTGAAGTAAAGGAAGAAAGGAGTTCCTGATGCAGAAGCGTGAACGGAAAAAGAATATCCGGTTCCTGATCGCCCTGGCGCTGATGGCCGGCATCTTTGTGTGGCTGGTCTGGTTCGGCCTGGTCCAGCTGCAGGTGAACAGCCATGAGGAGATGGTGACCAAGGCCGAGGACGTCCGCACGAAGACGATCAAGCTGCGGGGCAAGCGCGGCAACATCACCGACGCGGACTCCGTGATTCTGGCCCAGGACGAGCTGATCTACAATGTGACCTTCTACAAGGATTCCTCGCAGACCAGCAAGGAGAGCTACCAGACCTTCACCCGCTCCATGCTGGAGGTGATCGGGATCATCGAGCGCAACGGCGGCAAGATGGCGATCAGCTTCAACATCGAGCGCAATCCGGACACCGGCGAGTGGCAGTTCAATTTCGGCAGCGGCGTCTCGGACACGGTGCTGGAGACCCGCGAGCGGCAGTGGCGCGCCAACAACTACCTGACCAGCAAGACCAGGCACGCCACCGCGGCCCAGTGCATCGAGGTGCTGAAGACGCGCTATCAGTTCGAGGAGGTCGCCCCGGACATCGACGAGGAGACCATGCTGAAGGTGATGGCGATCTACTGCGAGATGCAGATGAACGTGTTCAGCTCCCAGCCCATCGTCATCGCCCGGGACGTCAGCTATGAGACCGTCATCGAGGTGGAGACGAAGTCGATGATGCTCTCCGGCATGGAGATCGCCATCGGCACCAAGCGCATCTATCCGCAGAAGACCCTGGCGGCCCAGGTCATCGGCTACATCGGCGCCATTCCGTCCCAGAGCACCTGGCAGACGCTGAAGGCCAAGGGCTATTCCTACAACGACACCATCGGCCGCGACGGCATCGAATCCTCCATGGAGGACACCCTGACGCAGAACTCCTCCCTGCGCTCCGGCTCCCGCGTGGTGGAGCGCGACCAGATGTCCAAGATCGTCCGCGAGCTCAGCTATGACGAGCCGGAGGACGGCAACAACGTGAAGCTGACGCTGCACGCCTCCTACCAGCAGGTGGCGGAGCGGGCCATCGCGCAGAATGTGAACGATACCCGCAACCGCCAGGAAGAGAAGATGAACAGCGACAAGTGGCTGGAGGAGAACAAGAACGATATCGCGGACCGCAACTGGGAGAAGTACGGCCTGCAGCTGGCGGTGCACGGGTGCATGATCGTGCTGGACATGGAGGACCGGGTGCTGGCGATGGCCAACTACCCGACCTACGATCTGAACGCCCTGGTCGCCGCGGGCCCGGAGGCCATCGCGATCCTGTCGGACGAGCGGAACCTGCTGCTGAATTACGGCATCCACGCCCGCGGGACGCCCGGCTCCATCTTCAAGATGGTCACGGGCTACGGCGCGCTGAACGACGGCAAGCTGGGCAAGGACGAGCGCATCACGGACATGGGCTATTTCACCGAGTACAACAGCGACCTGTCCACCGCGCCCAAGTGCTGGGTCAGCGCCAGCAACCGCTACCTGCACGCGAACCAGAACATCGTCCAGGGGCTGGAGCACTCCTGCAACTATTTCTTCTACGAGCTGGGCAGCCGCCTGGGCGAGCAGCGGCTGTACCACTACGCCGATCTGTTCGGGCTGACCTCCCGCACGGGCATTGACCTGCCCGGCGAGGTGCGCTCGGTCGTCGGCTGCCAGAACAGCCTGTACGACCCCACCAAGGCCATGGACGAGGCCAGCCAGGACACGTCCCTGCCCATCATCGTGCGCAACTCCATCAAGACCCACCTGCGCAACTGCGGGGCCAGCCGCGGCATCGAATACGACGACGAGCGCCTGAACAACTGCGCCAAGCGCCTGATGGACATGGCGGTGAACAACAACGAATCCGCCTGGCTGGACAACATGCGCATCATCCTGATGGAAGAACTGAACATGACCAAGACGATGGTCTATTCGCAGGCGGTCATCGGCGACACCTACAACTACATCAACACGGTGAAATGGGGCGGCGGCCAGACGATCCTGACGGCCATCGGCCAGTCCGTCACCGTGCTCACGCCCATCGCCGTCGCGCGCTACGTCTGCGCGGTGGCCAACGGCGGCCGGGTATACAATGTGTCCATCATCGACTCGGTGACCTCCCCGAACGGCGAGATTGTCAACCAGCGCACGCCGCAGCTCATCACCCAGCTGGAGAACGCGGACGAATACCTGCCGCTGATCCGCGCCGGGATGAAGGGCGTGGTGGACGAGGAGGGCACCGCGAAGGCATTCTTCCGCAACTGGAAGTACCGCGATGACATTGCCGCGAAAACCGGCACCGCCCAGACCACGAAGATCGACCTGGAGAACAACGGGTGGTTCGTGGCCTTCGCGCCCTATGAAGATCCCGAGATCGCGGTGGCGGTGTTCATTCCCAACGGCTATACCGGCGGCAACGTCTCCATCGCGGCCCGCGAATTCATCGGATGGTACCTGGATCAGCGCGATCTGCGCACGACGGATTACACCCTGCCCTACGGCAACTCGCTGGCGCCGTAAGCGGGCGGGCTGGGAGGACTGGAGCATGTCGGAAGTATGGTTGATCGCCTCGGGCAAGGGCGGCGTGGGCAAGTCCACGACGGCGGCGGCCCTGGGGATGGCGCTGGCCCGCGGCGGCCGGACGGTCTGCGTGGTGGACGCGGACATCGGATTGCGGGATCAGGACGCCATCCTCGGTGTGGAGAACGCCGTGGTTTACGACCTGATCGACGTGGCCCGCAAGGGCTGCGCGCTGGAGCAGGCCCTGGTCGCCCTGCCCGGTGAGCCGAGATTGCAGCTGCTGGCGGCCAGCCAGTTCGCCCGCGCCCGGGATCTGAACGCGAAGGCCTTCGGGAAGATCATCGACCGCCTGCGCGAGAAGTTCGCCTTCACCCTGATCGACTGCCCCGCCGGCATCGAGCGGGGGCTGCGCAACCTGCTGACCTGCGGCGCGGACGGCGCCATCCTGGTGACCACCCCGGACGCGGTCTGCCTGCGCGACGCCGAGCGGACCTCGCAGCTGCTGCGGGAGAAGGGGATGCCGGAGGTGCGCCTGCTGGTGAACCGCGTGAACCCGCTGCTGGTGGAGCGCGGGGAGACCCCCTCCGCCGCCCAGGCCGCCGCCCGGCTGGAGCTGCAGCTGCTGGGGGAGATCCCGGAGGACCTGAACGTCTGCCGGGCGGCCCTCAACCGCCTGTCCGTGCTGGACGTGCCCTGCGAGGCCCGCGAAGCCTATCTGCGGACGGCCGCCCGCCTTCGGGGCGAGAAGGCGCCCTTCCCGGGCTACGGCACGAAGAAGCGTTCCCTGTGGCGGCGGCTGTTCGGCCCCGCCCTCAAGGAGATGAAACCGATTGATTGACGAGAAAAAATCCAACCGGGCCCACATAGACGTTCCGCTGCTGGTGCTGGTGTTCGGGATGGCGATCTTCGGCGTGTACATCGTCACCGTCGCCACCTACAGCACCAGCGGCACAGCCGGCGCCTCCTTCCTGACGCACCTGGCGGAATCGAACTCCGGCCCGCGCCAGCTGCTGTATCTGATGGCGGCCCCGGTCATTGTCGGCGTGCTGCTCTGGATCCGCTATGAGTGGCTGCGCCGCTACGCCCGCGCGATCTACATCGCGACGACCGTGGTCGTGCTGGTGGTGTGGCTGGTCAACCGCGCCGCCGGCGTGAAGCAGTGGCTGGACATCATCTGGGGCTTCACGATTCAGCCGACAGAGTTCGCCAAGCTGGCCCTGATCCTGATGCTGGCGCGCTATCTGTCGGGGCTGGAGGACGGCATCCAGGAGTGGAAGCAGGTCATCCCGATGGCGGCGATCGTCGTCGTTCCCGGCGCGATCATCATCGGCTCCGGCGAGATGGGCTCCTTCATCGTGATCGCGGTGTTTACGGTGGTCATGTACTGGTTCTCCGGCAGCAGCATGCGGATCTTCTGGGTGCTGGGCGCCCTTGTGCTGGCGCTGGTGGCAGCCTGGGTGGCCTGGACGTACGTGACGGAGCCGGACAACTACCGCCTGCTGCGCCTGCTGGCCTTCATCAATCCGGAGGCCTACGCCAGCGACCAGGCCTATCAGCAAACGATGTCCAAGGTGGCCATCGGGGCCGGCGGGCTGACGGGCGTGGGCGCCTTCCGGCAGGGCGCGCTGTATCAGCTGAACTACGTGCCCGCCGACTGGACGGACTTCGTGTTCGCCACGGTGGGCGAGGCCGGCGGCCTGCGGATGTGCGTGGGGGTGCTGCTTGCGTACTTCCTGATTCTGGCGCGCATCCTCTATCTGGCCTTCCACACCCGCGACCGCTTCGGCATGCTGGTCATCTGCGGCGTGTTCGGCATGCTGCTGATCCACGTGGTGGAGAACATCGGCATGACGCTGGGCCTCTTGCCGATCACGGGCATTCCGCTGCCCTTCCTCAGCTACGGCGGCTCCAACATGGTCACGAACATGGCGGGCATCGGCCTGGTGCTCAACGTGACGAAGAATCGCTCCGTCATCACGACGCTGCCGGCGGCCCACGTCCACTTCGCGAAGCGGCCCAACCGCCTGCTGCTCCGGCTGAATCCCAACCACCGCAAGCGGTGAGCCTTTCTCTGCGCCTTCCCAAGCCCGGGGAGGCGCTTTTTGGTGCTTCCCAAGGGGCGGCTTTTGCGGTATACTGAATCTGGAAATTCCATTGTTCGATACGCGGAGGTGGGGAAATGAAGCTGGTGTTCATCATCGGGGACGCGGCGGTCGGGAAGATGACGGTGGGGCAGGAGCTGATGAAGCTGACGGGGCTGCGGCTGTTCCACAACCACATGACCATCGAGCCGGTGATCGAGATCTTCGGCCGCTACGACGGGAAGACCACCATGGAGCTGCGCGACGTGATCTTCCGCAACTTCGCCGCGTCGGAGAATTACGGCATGATCTTCACGCTGATGATGGCCTTCGATCAGCCGTCCGAGTGGGCCTACCTGGATCACATCCGGGAGATCTTCGCGCCCTATGGCACGGAGTTCTGCTATGTGGAGCTGATCGCCCCGCAGGAGGTGCGCCTCCGGAGGAACCGGACGGAGAACCGCCTGCGGCACAAGGCCTCCAAGCGGGATCTGGCGGCCTCCGAGCAGCGCATCCTGGATGACGACAGCCGCTTCCGCTGCGTGAGCCGCGAGGGCGAGATTCCCTTCCCGAACTATCTGCGGATCGAGAATGCGGACAAGGAGCCGCGGGAGGTCGCCGAGCTGATCCGCGACACTTTCGGTCTGTGAGCGCAAGGAGGAGAGCGCATGAACAATCCCAACGGCAATTCTGATGCCATCGCGCGCAGGTACATGGATTCGCTGGTCATCGAGCAGCGGCTGCTGGGCGCGGAGAAGCCGGACACGGCGGTGCGCTTCCTGGGACGGGACTTCGCCACCCCGCTGATGGGGGCCGCGCTGAGCCACCTGCAGGGCGGCATGGCGGGCTACGCCGAGGGCGCGCGCCTGGCCGGGGCGGCCACCTGCATCGGCATGGGCGGCAATGAGGAGCTGAAGGCCTGCCTCGCCACCGGCGCGGCCGTTATGAAGATCGTGAAGCCCTACGCGGACCGGGCGGAGATTTTCAGCCGCCTGCGCTGCGCGGAGGAGGGCGGCGCGCTGGCCGTGGGCATGGACTGCAGCCACGCGATCCGTTCGGAGAGCCCGGATTTCGACACGGTGCTCGGCAGCCCGATGAAGCTGCCAGCGCCGGCGGAGCTCCGGGAGTACATCGCCGCCACCCGCCTGCCCTTCTTCTTCAAGGACGTGCTCAGCGTGCGGGACGCGCTGACCGCCCGGGAGCTGGGCGCGGCGGGCGTCATCCTCGGCCACCACCACGGACTCATGCCCTGGGCCGTGCCGCCGGTGCTGCTGCTGCCGGAGCTTCGCCGGGCGGTGGGGGAGGACTTCCTGCTGATCGCCGACGGCGGCATCGAGGACGGCTTCGACGCCTTCAAGGCGCTGGCCCTGGGCGCGGATATGGTCTGCGTGGGCCGGGCGCTGATGCAGCCCTACGCGGAGGAGGGCGCGGCGGGCGTCGCCAAGAAGCTGCGGGAGATGACGGCGCAGCTGGCCTCCATGATGTACCGCACCGGCGCCGCCGATGTCCGCGGCATCGACCCCGGCGTGATCCACAGGCTTTGAGCCCGTGAAAGGAGAGGGAGCATGCTGCTGGGAGGAACTGTCACGGGCCCGTATCAGAGCCCGGAGGAGTGGGAGGCCCTGCTGATGCGCTCGCGCTTCAGGGCCATCACCGCGCCTTTCACCTGCCGGACGCCCCGGGCGGAGATCGCGCGCTATCTGGAGATCATCCGCCGCCACGGGGTCGTGATCGCGGAGGTCGGCGTGTGGCGCAACGTGCTGGACCCGGATCCCGCGAAGGCCGCCGAGGCCATGGCCTACGCCAAGGGCCAGCTGCGCCTGGCCGACGAGCTGGGCAT
>CAMNHF010000100.1 GCA_946538975.1 uncultured Clostridia bacterium
GCATCGTCCAGCACGCGCACGTCTTCCGCGCCGGCGTCCAGGGCCATCATCATGAACTCGTCCTCGTCCAGGCCGGGCGTCTTCTCCACGACCATCAGGCCCTTCTCGTCGAACATGAAGCTGACGGAGCCGGTGGTGCCCAGGTTGCCGTCGTACTTGGCGAAGCAGTGGCGCACGTCGCTGGCGGTGCGGTTGCGGTTGTCCGTGATGGTCTCCACGATGATCGCCACGCCGCCGGGGGCATAGCCCTCGTAGGTGATCTGCTCGTACACCACGTTGCTCAGCTCGCCGCTGGCCTTCTTGATGGAGCGCTGGATGTTATCGTTGGGCATGTTGTTGGCCTTGGCCTTGGCGATCACGTCGCGCAGCTTGCCGTTGCTCTCCGGATTGGCGCCGCCTTCGCGCACGGCGATGGCGATTTCACGGCCGATCTTGGTGAAGATGGCGCCGCGCGCCGCGTCCGCCTTGCCTTTTTTGGCCTGAATGTTATGCCACTTGGAATGTCCGGACATGTGTTTCCCTCCCGCATCAGGATCAAAATGACAGTAGTCAACGATGCATTATAGCACTGCAGCCCGCGGCGCGTCAAGTTTTTTGGAAAAAAAGCGGAGACATGCCTTGTCGGGGGGCGGATGAGCGTCTGGGGGAAGGAAACCCTTTTCGAGGCCGAAAAGGGTTTCCTTCCCCCAGGCCCCCATCTTTCCTAAAAGCCCGTTCCTTGGGGCAGGGGGTCTTTGGCATTGGGTATGCGCTCCCGACCCTCGCAGAGCCATCAGGCCCGGCCGCCAATATGCCGCAAATAGTTCCTCTTCCCCAAAGAAAAGGCCTTTGGGGAAGGATAGGGGTCCGGGGGAAGGGAAGCCCTTTTCCGCCCGGAAAAGGGTTCCCTTCCCCCGGAATCCACGGCCTTTCTCACTGATCCAGGCTCTTCATGTACCAGAACTCCGGATCCTCGTCGAAGCTGCGCTCCGGGGCCTCGCCGCCCAGCCGCTCGATGGCCGCGCGCACCTCCACGTAGTCCACATAGCCCAGGGCCGGGTCATTCGCCGCGGCGAGCAGATCGGGCAGGGCGCGGGGATCCTCCAGCTTGCCCAGATAGCTGGCGAAGAGGGAGCGCTTCTCCGGGTGCTCGCGGAACATGCGCAGGGCGAGGCGGAACACCGGCTCGGAGGAGGGGAAGTGCATCAGCACGTCCAGCAGGGCCTGCTGCCCGGCGTCGTTGGCCTTCGGCACGGCCTCCAGCACCGGCTGGATGACCGAGCGGCCCATCTCCGCCAGGGACTCGGCGCCGTTGTCGGCCAGGTCGTCGTCCTCTTCGCGCTGCAGCTGCCAGTCGATGTAGAGCATCTTGGGCAGGGTGCTCTCCATGGAGCGGAGCAGGCCGATGGCGGTCATCTTGGCCTCCTCGCCGGCATTCTCATCCTTGAGCAGGGCCAGCAGCCGCTTCTCGCAGGGCCGGCCCACCGCCTCGATCTGCTCCAGCAGCAGATCCGGCACCGGGATGCCGCGGCCGCAGTATTCCTGCAGCCAGTCCACCAGATCCTTGGGATCCTCGTACTGGGTGAAGTAGGAGCCGGGGGTCAGCCCGCCCAGCCAGTCCGCCGGCGTGTTCAGGAATTCCAGATAGATGCGGGGCACATCCGCCTCGACCGCGTCGGCGTTGCGGTAGCGCTGCCGGTTGGCCGCCGTGTAGCGGGTGATGAAGTCTGAAAAGTGATCGTCGAAATTGATGCAGGGAAACATGGCTCAGTCCTCCTTTTTCTCGCTGGCGGCCTTCAGGAGCTCCGTCAGCTCCTCTGTGGAGAAGGCGTAGCGCTTCCGGCAGAAGTGGCAGGTCAGCTCGGCGCCCTGGCCGTCGTCGATCAGGCTCTGCAGCTCATCCTGCCCCAGGGTGATCAGCGCCCGGGCCAGCCGCTCCCGGCTGCAGGAGCAGCGCCAGCGCAGCGGCGTGCGGTCCAGCAGCACCGGCTCCAGGCCGCGGAACCAGCCCTCGGCCAGCTCCTCCTTGGGCGCGGCGCACAGCTCCCGGCTGATCTCCGCGAACATGGGGCTGCGCAGCTCCAGCTGTTCAATCGTGCTCTCCTCGCAGCCGGGCAGGGGCTGAATCAGCAGGCCGCCGGCCTTGCGCACGCGCCCGCCCTCCACCAGCACGCCCAGGGCCACGAGGGAGGGCTGCTGCTCGCTGACGGTGAAGTAGTTCGCGAAATCAATGCCCAATTCGCCGCTCACCAGCTCGCACTGGCCGATGTAGGGCTCCCGCAGGCCGAGGTCCTTCACGACGCTCATGCGGCCCTCGTGGCCGACGGCGCCGCCCACGTCCAGCTTGCCGTCCGCGGCAAGGGGCAGATCGACCTGCGCGTTGTCGCAGCAGGCGCGGACATCGCCCTGCTCGGCCACGGCGACCAGGGTGCCCATCGGGCCGCCGCCCTTCACGGTGACGGAGACAGACTCGCCCTGGCCCTTCATCATCACGCCCAGCATGGCCGTGCCGGTCATCAGCCGGCCCAGGGCGGCGACGCACACGGGCGACGCCTGGTGGATATCCGCCGCGGCCTGCGTCAGCTGCGTGGTCTCGCACAGCAGCACGCGGGCCTGGCCGCCCAGCAGGGTCATCCGCAGCATCTCGTCGCCGGGCTTCACTTCAAATTGCATTGTTCTTGCCCCTCCCATCGGGTAACTTGTTTTTTTGATCTTTCGCGAATCTGCTCAGCGGCCGGTCGCCAGCTCCCAGTCGCGCTCCAGTCCCTTGTCGTTCAGGCAGCTGACGCCCTGAATGAGGCCGATGAGGCACATGCTGGACAGCAGCGAGGAGCCGCCATAGCTGACAAAGGGCATCGTGACGCCCGTCAGCGGGATCAGCTTGATGACGCCGCCGACGATGACGAAGGTCTGCAGGCCCAGCATCAGCGTCGCGCCCAGGGCCAGCAGGCCGTGGAAGCGGCTGCGGGCCGCCATGGCCGTCGCCGCGCCCCGCCACACGATGGCCACGTACATCGCCAGCACGCACAGCCCGAAGATCCAGCCGAACTGCTCGCAGATGACGGCAAAAATGAAATCGGTGTGGTAGACGGGGATGGTCGTCGGGGAGCCCAGCCCCAGCCCGACGCCGAACAGCCCGCCGCTGGCGATGGCCATCAGGCTCTGCACAAGCTGGTATCCGGCGTTCTCGTAATCCGCCCAGGGGTTGCGCCAGATGGCGACGCGACGCTTGACGTGGGCGAACATCCGGTAGCCCAGCACCGCCGCGCCGCAGCCGCCGGCCAGGCCCAGCCCGGTGACGAAGGGATTCCCCTCCGCCGCGATGTACATCAGCAGGGTCACCGCGTAGTACAGCAGCGCCGTGCCCAGATCCTTCTGCAGCATCAGCGCGCCAAGGCAGCAGACGGCGAAGAAGGCCCAGGTGAGGAAGTGCCGCCGGCTCATGTGGCGGGCCAGGATGATCAGCAGGCTGATTTTGACCAGCTCACTGGGCTGGAAGGAGTAGCCCGCAATGGAGATCCAGTTTTTCGCGCCGTAGATCTCCTGGCCGAAGAGGATCGGCAGCGCCAGCAGCGCCAGGGACAGGGGGTAGAGCAGCATGCTGGTCACGCGCCACTGCTTCAGGAAGCGCACGGCCCACACGCAGGCCATCATCGCGATGATGCCCAGGCCGTAGAAGATCGTCTGCTGATAGGCGCGGGCCGGGCTGGTGTCGTAGAGGACCAGGATGCCCAGCGCGCACAGGAAGTTCGTCAGCGAGAGCAGCAGGGTGTCGGCGTGGTAGATGCGCGGCAGGGCGTGCACCCCCAGCCAGATCATCGCCGGCACGCCAACGGCCAGCGCGAAGCCCTGCCAGGCCAGATCCCGCAGGGCCAGCTGCAGGAAGGCGATGAAGTAGAACAACATGACCAGGGTGGTCAGCCAGTGGCCGGCCTGGCGGCGGTGCTTCTCCCGCACCTTGCGCTGGTAGACGCTGCCTTCAGCGGCCATGCTCCCGCCCCCTTTCCGCCTTCTGCGGGCGTTCCGTCCCGGGCGCGGCGAGGGCGTCGTCGCTCATGCGGGCCTCCCGGGGCATGTTCAGGCCGGCGAAGATGTACAGCCGCACCTCCGCGTCGCCCACGCGCAGCAGGCTGCCCTCGCCCATGATGCCGGAGCGCGGCCGTCCGGCGGGGCTGTATTCCACGCCGTCCACCACGCAGGTGAGGCCGCGGCGGGGGATCACCTCCAGCCCCTCTCCCTCGTGAAAAAAGAAATCCAGATGCCGCCCGCGCACGCCCTCGCAGGGGAGATAGACATCCGCCGTGCGCGTGCTGCCGATGACGCCCTCCCAGGGCACGTCGATCTCGGTGCCGCGGGGGAGCTGCTCCGTGTCGGACTCCACGACCATCCGGCCGATCAGCCCGGCGTCGGGCAGGTTCCGCACCAGCGCGTGGGTGGCGCGGCGGTCGCGGAAGAGCCAGATGAAGGCCGTCACGACGATCAGCACGCCCAGGAGGGCATAGAGGTACCGAAGGCCCAGCGCGGCCATCTCCAGCCAGCCTTCCGGCATGCCAATCCCTCCCTTCGCCGCCTGTCCGGCGGTCTTCCATATTATAATGAAATCTTCGCTCCGTGGCAATAGCAAATGCGGAGACGGCCGACAGAGGGCCGGCAGTTCGCAAAAGTTCATAAAAACGGTTGAAATATCCGCCGGATCGGCTATAATGAACGTATGAAACGGAGCGGTCTGTTTTCATGGCGGAAAGCGGCACTCCATGCATGAATAATCGAGAGGAGCGCATTGGGATGAAAAAGCTGACAGCCCTTTTGCTGGCCCTGATCCTCTGCCTGGCGGCGCTGCCGGGCTCCCTGGCGGAAGGCACGCCGGTCTTCACGATGCAGCCGGTGGACGCGCGCGCCGGCAGCGGCGAGGAGGTGACGCTGCACGCCGAGGCCGAAGGGGCGGAGCGCTGGCAGTGGCAGTACTCTGACGACGGCGGCGAAACCTGGAAGAACGTCCCCTGGGACGGCGCGAAGACGGACACGCTGACCTTCGCGCTGAACACGACCCGTGTGAAGAATCTCTACCGCGTGCTGGCCGTGAACGCCGACGGCGAGACGGCCTCCGAGGCGGTCAGCGTGGCGCTGTACAATGCCATCGTCATCCTTGAAGCGCCGGTGAACACCGCGGTCCCCGAGGCGGGGCAGACGGTGACCTTCCATGTGGAGGCGACGGGCGCGGAGCGCTGGCAGTGGCAGTACATGATCCCGGACGGCGAGCAGTGGCACAACCTGTCGGAGGGCAATTTCACCGGTACGCAGACGGACACCCTGTCCTTCGAGGTGACCGCGGCCCGCGCCCGGAACAGCTTCCGCTGCGTGCTGTCCAATGCCACGACGAGCGTCGAGACCGAGCCCGTGATCACCGGCATCGGCAGCTGGCCGGTTTTTGAGGCACAGCCCGAGGACCAGGTTTGCCCGGCGGGGGAGACCGTGACCTTCCGGGCCGCGGTGACGGACGCCGTCAGCCTCCAGTGGCAGTACCTGGCTCCGGACGGGGACAACTGGCACAACCTGTCGGAGGGCAATTTCACCGGCACGCAGACGGACACGGTGTCCTTCACGGTGACCGAGGGCCGCGCGAAGAACGCCTACCGCCTGCTGGCCGCGGGCACCGCCGGCAAGGTCTGCAGCAACGAGGTCCATGTCTATACGGCGGCCCTGCCTTCGATCACCGAGCAGCCGCAGGCCGTCTCCGCCCAGGCGGAGGAGGAAGTGAGCCTGCATGTCGGCGCGGAGTACGCGGAGCAGTGGCAGTGGGAGTACTCCAGCGACGGTGGCGAAACCTGGAAGAGCCTCACCTGGGACGGCGCGAAGACGGACACGCTGACCTTCACGGTGAACGCGGTCCGCGCGAAGAATCTGTACCGCTGCGTCCTCACCAGCGGCGCCGGCAGTGTGACGACGGAGCCGGTGAGCGTTTCCCTGACGGAGCCGGAGCCCCCGAAGCCGCAGGTGATGCCGGAGGACGAGGACGAGGCCGCCGAGGCGTGGATGGCCCCGCCCGCGAACTTTACCCTCGCCCAGAGCGGCAGCACGGTGACGCTGGCCTGGGAGGGCGAGGCCGCCGGGCGCTGGGCCGTGATGGAGCTGACCCCCGCCGGCGAGCAGATGCTGGCGGTGGTGGAGGGCACCGGCGCGCTGAAATGGGAAATGCAGGATGTGCAGGACACGCGCTGGTTCGCAGTGCGGGCCTTTCAGGCAGATGAGGAGGCGGAGCGCTTTGGCCGGCGCTCTGCCATCCGTCACAGCGGCGTCCACACGGAGGAAGTGCGGCTGAATCGCAGCGGGCTGGCCCTGCGCACCGGCGAGAGCGTGCAGCTGACCGCCGAGGCCCTGCCGGAGACGGCCGCCTGGGCGGACAGCATCCTGTGGAGCAGCCTGAATCCCGAGGTGGCGACGGTCGACGGCAACGGCGTGGTGACCGCTGTCGCGCCCGGAACGACGGAGATCACGGCTGCTGCAGGCGACCGCGCTGCCGATGAGGCGGCCTCTGCCGTCTGCACGGTCACCGTGGCGCAGGCGGTCGACACCCGGCTGACCGTGTCCCCCCTCAGCGCCCGGCTGCAGGTGGGCGGGCAGATCACCCTGCTCAAGCGCGCGGCCCCGGCCATGACCGCGGTGACCTGGAGCAGCCTGAACCCCGAGGTGGCGACCGTGGACGAGCGCGGCCTGGTGACCGCCCTGGGCACCGGCGACGCGGTAATCGAGGTGGCGGCGGCGGACGGCACGAAGGCCGACTGCGTGATCCATGTGGACCCGATGGGCGGCGAGGACTTCACGGTGGTGAGTGGCAGGACGACCGCGGTCTCGCTGCGGCTGAGCGCTCCGGCGGAGACGCATTTTACCGCTGCGGGGGCCGGCGTTTTTGACACGGAGGATACGCTGCTGGGCGCGGGCCTGCTTCCGCCCGTGGACGTCACCGGCAGCTGCCTGGACATCGCGGTGGAGGATCTGGCCGGGCTGACCGGCGTCACCCTGCGGCGCAACACGGAATACGGCGTTCGCTTTTTTGTCTGCCTGGACGGCGGAGAGAGCCGCTGCTGGTCCCCGCTGTACCGCTTCGCCACCGGCTCGGGCGCCGTCAGCGTGACGGACTTCAGCGTTGAGGCGGACGTGCATGACGCCGCCGCCCGGCTGACCTTCGAGCCCAGCCGCGAGCCCCGCTTCACCGGGGCCGGCGCCGCCCTGTACGATGAGGCGGGCGCCCTGCTGAGCGAGGGAGAGTTCGCGCTGCCCGAGGATCCCGGCCGCCGCCTCACCCTGGCCGACGAGCACCTGGCCGCCACGCTGGGCCTGCGCCTGAAGTCGGACAAAACCTGGCAGGTGCGCTTCTGGTGCGCCCTCAACAGCGGCCCGCGGCAGTGGTCCGGCAGCCTGTCCTTCCGCACGGCCGCGGCCGAGGTGGAAACGCTCAAGGCCGCCGGCGCCGTGGCCGATGCCTCCGTGCCTGAGGCGGCGGCAAGCCGTCAGCTGGCGGCGGGGGAGTGCTGGCTGCTGCGGGCGGATACCGCACCGGCCGCTCCGGCGGACGCGGGGCTGACCGCCGTCAGCAGCGATCCCTCGGTGGTCAGCGTGCTGCCCTGGGGCGACGGCTGGATGGTGGAGGGCCGCGCGGCCGGCGAGGGCGCGGTCACCGTGGAGACGCCCGGCGGCCTGCGGGTCACCGTGCAGATCACCGTGACGCCCTGAGGCGGCTGAGTGGCGATACAGAATCCCAATATGACGAAGGGCTCCCGGGCCGCTGCTGCTGTGCGGCGCCCGGAAGCCCTTTTGGCTGCGGTCATGTCGCTGAAAGGATCGTCACGGGCGGCTGCCAGCCGGGATCGCCCGCGGGGCCGGCGTGGATGCATTGCACCGAGAGCTGCCGCGCCCGGTCGTCCCACCGCAGGGCCCAGCGCAGATAGTCGCCCCGCTCCCAGCCGTCGCCGTCCCCCGCGTCGTCATAGAAGCGGAAGACGCCGTCCGCGCCGGGATAGACCTGCAGGGTGACGTCCTCCCTGCGGTAAGCCGCCGCGCAGGTCAGCGGGCGGCTGAGGGGCAGCACGCTCCCCGCGCGGACGAACAGCGGGATGCGCTCCAGCGGCGCGTCCGCCAGGATCGTCTGGCCGCCGGCCCAGCGTTTGCCTGTGTGGAAATCATACCAGTCCGTCCCGCCGGGCAGATAGACCTCCCGGCGGCAGTCCGGCCGGCTGACGGGCCGGCGGTCGTCATCGTAGAACATGGGCTGCGTGACGGGACAGACCAGCAGCGCGGGGCCGAGCATGAATTCGTCCGCCGTGTCCAGCGCCCGCTCATCCTCCGGGAAGTCGAAGGCCAGCAGCCGCATCAGGGTGCTGTCGTCCAGCCAGGCCGCGCCGGCCAGGGAATACAGGTAGGGGAGCAGCCGATGGCGAAGCCGCACTGCCTCCGTGAGCGCCTCCACGAAGCGGGGATCGGCGCCGCCGGCCAGCCACAGCTCGCGCCGCACGTCGGTGCCGTGGCCGCGGAACACGGGCAGGAAGGCGCCCAGCTGGTGCCAGCGGACGAACAGCTCCCCGTAGCGCGGATCGGCGGCGCCGTCGTCATAGTCCCCGTTCCAGAACCACTGGGCCCCGCGCTTCACAAAGAAGCCTCCGATGTCCAGCGTCCAGTACGGCAGGCCGGAGGCGCAGAAGTTCAGCCCGGCGGCGATCTGGCGGCGGCAGGTCTCCCAGGTGGCCTCCGTGTCGCCGGACCACAGGATCGTGCCATAGCGCTGCTGCCCGGTCCACGCGCTGCGGGTCAGGTTGACGACGCGCTTTCCGCTGTCCGCATCTCGCTGCCCCTCCCAGATCGCCCGGGCATGGGCCAGGGCGTAGGCGTTGGCCTGCCGCAGCGGGATGTGCCGCCCCACGGAAGTGACGTACTCGTGATACATCCGGCTGGGATCGGGCTTTTCGCGGTGCGTCCACTCCGGCGTGAAGGGCTCGCTGGAATCGCACCACCAGGCGTCGACCCCGTGCCGGAACAGGCCCTGCTCCGCCTGCTGCCAGTAGAGCTGCCGCGCCTGCGCGGAGAAGGCGTCGTACACATTGCTCTGCGGCAGCAGCAGGCCCCGCGCGGCAAAGGCCTGATAGTCGGCGCCGCTGGGATCCATGCTGGGCCAGATGGAGATCATGAAGCGGATATTCTGCGCGTGCAGGCTCGCAATCGCGGCGGCCATGTCGCCGAAGTGCACGGGATCAAAGGACTTCTGCCCCCACTGCCCTGCCGGCCAGGAGCACCAGTCCAGCACGATGCAGTCCAGGCCGATCTGCCGCGCCCGGTACGCCGCGGCGGTCGCGAGCAGCTCCTCCCGGGACTCGTAGCGCTCCTGCGATTGCAGATAGCCGAAGACCCAGCGCGGCGGCAGCGCGGCCCGCCCGGTCAGGCGGCGGTATCCCGCGATGATCTCGTCGAAGCCGCGGCCGGCGATGAAGAAGTAGTCCATCTCCTCGTCCGCCTCGGTGAAGAAATAGGAGCCGTACTGGGTGTCCTGGAAGATGGCCGGGCTGTCCGTCGCCCACAGGATGCCCCATCCGCGCGAGGAGAGCAGCAGCGGGATGGCGATCTTCCGGTTCGCCTGATGCAGATACTGCGCCGTGCCGCGCAGGTTCAGCACGCCCTCCTCCGCCTGTCCCAGCCCGTAGAGGCGCTCCCCGTCCTGAAAGCGGAAATGCAGCCAGGTGCGGTACAGCGTCTGCGGCGGCACGTCCGACCGGGGCACCGGCATCCGCTTGATGCCGTCCGGCGTGGGGATGTCCTGCCAGACCATGCCGTCCTGCGCGGCGGGCGGATAGGCGTCAAAGGGCTCCGCGGCGCGCCCGTTCTCCGCCAGCAGCAGCCGCCCGCCCTCATCCAGCCAGCGGATCGCGCTGTCCTTCCTTGCGATGCGCAGCATGGCCCGCCCGGTGGAGAGCACGACGGCGTCCGCCTCCTCCCGGTGCTGCCAGCCGCCGAAGCGCCCGGCCCCGCTGATCCCCAGCCCCGTATGGCCGCGCAGCCCTTCCGGCGAAAACCGCACCCGGAAGATGTGCTCGCACTGCGGCTCGATCCGCAGGATGCCGCTGTCCAGCTGCAGCGTGAGGCCGTTGTCCGTCCGCTCCGCGTGAAGAATCCTGCCCCGGGGTCTGGCCTGGGCTTCCAGCATGGTGCCCCCTCCTCTGTCTCTGTGATCGGATCGGGATGAATCTGCCCCATTGTACCATGCCGGAGGCGCTCCCGCAAGGGCGGCGCGGAGGAAGAAACGGAATGCGGGGAACAAAACGCGGCCCTGTTTCGTCTGATATATAGGGCTACTGCTCAGCCCGCGGAGCAAGATGCGCTTGCATCGTGAAAGATAACCTCCTTCCTGCCCCAGAGAAAGGGCTTTTAGGAAGAATGGGGGTCTGGGGGAAGGAAAGCCCTTTTCGGCCTCGAA
>CAMNHF010000101.1 GCA_946538975.1 uncultured Clostridia bacterium
CTGTGGGGGCCCTTGCGCGTGGGCCCCCCCAGACCCCCTGCGAGCGCTTTTGGACTCGGGATCACGGCTGAATAAAGCGCAGGTCGCAAGGGCTGCTGCCCAATGGACGACGGAGTGTCGCAGGGGGCAGGTCGGTGCGGATCGCGGCTGACGTCAGCGATACATCGTGAAAAATAGTCCCTTTCCCCCAAAACGGCCTTTTCGGAAGGATGGGGGTATGGGGGAAGGAAAGCCCTTTTCGGCCACGAAAAGGGTTGCCTTCCCCCATACGCCGCCCATTCACAACATAGGCGAACAAAATGCGAACAAAATGCGAACACGTGTTGACAAAGGCAGGCGCATCGCATATAATTCTGCCGAAAGCAGCTGCGGCCCCGGCGGGCGGGGGGAACGCGCTGCAGATGACGAAGGAGGCGGAAGGATGCGCATTTGGGGGAGGATTCTCGCGGCGGCGCTGATCGTGGCGCTGCTGCTGGGCGGCATGGCAATGGCGGAGGAACAGGACGAGGCGCTTTCCGTCAGGGCGGCGGGTATTGGAGGACGGTGGCCATGAAGGTGCATTTCGAGACGGAGCGGCTGCTGATCCGGCCGCTGGAGCCCTCGGACGCGGAGGCGGCCTTCCGCTGGTGCGGCGATCCGCGGGTGAACACCTACATGATCTATCCGCTGTATCACCGGGTGGAGGATGTGCGCGCCTGGCTGGAAGGCCGGGACGCGGACGACCCCGACAACTATGACGAGGGCATCGTGCTGAAGGCGACCGGCGAGCTGATCGGCAGCGGCGGCATGCGCTATCACCGGGAGCGGAACGCCTGGGAGATCGGCTACAACCTGCGCGCGGATCAGTGGGGCCACGGCTACACTGGCGAATACCTGACCGCCCTGATGGACGTGATCCGCCGCAGCCGCCCCATCGAGGCCATCGACGGCATCTTCGCCGCGGAGAACAGCAAGAGCCGCCGCGTGATGGAGAAGCTGGGCATGGTCTGGGTGCGGGACACCGGCTATGAGAAGCTGGATCACAGCGAGACCTTCGCCGCGAAGTATTACCGCCGCAACCTGCCCCAGCCGGCGGAGCTGTGCGACATCTGCGGCCGGATCGAACAGACGCGGGCGGGGCGGAACCCGTACTTCGTCCGCGAGCTGGAGACGGGCTGGGTCGTGCTGGGGGATCACCAGCGCTTCGAGGGCTATACCCTGCTGCTGTGCCGGGAGCACGCCACGGAGCTGAGCCAGCTGGCCCCGGACTTCCGCGCGGCCTTCCTGCGGGACATGGCGCTGACGGCCGAGGCGGTGGAGAGCGTCTTCCGCCCGGACAAGCTGAACTATGAGCTGCTGGGCACGGGCCGGGCCCGCCACATGCACTGGCACATCTACCCCCGCCGTGAAGGCGACACGCCGAAGCCCGGCCCGGTCTGGCAGGTGCCCGATCTCAACGACGACCGCTGGCGGCCCTCTGCGGAGAAGCTGGCCGAAATGCGGGAGGCCCTGGGACAGGAGCTGGATCGCCTCTGCGGAAAGTGAATTCATCCCCTTCGTGCGGCGCGCGAGGGGGTTTTGGATTGCCCGGGGACAGGGGGAGAAGCCTGCGGCTGGGCATAAAAATGGAAAAAATGCGGCCTGCGGCGGTTGACAGAAGGCTGCCTGTCCTGTGGAATCAAGGCAAATGATGAACCAAATAGCTGCCGTTTGCCGCGGCCCCTTCGGCGTGCGGGAAGGCCCCGCCGCGCTTCCGGCCGGCAGAAAAGCGCGGAGGTTCATCGGAGAAAGGAGAACGCGAACCATGAGGAAGACATTCCGGGGGCTGCTGGCCGTGGCGCTGGCGCTGGGCTGCGTTCCCGGCCTGGCGGACAAGGCGGACGGAGATCTGTGGACCTTCTGCCCCTTCATGTGCACCGGCGTGTACAACATGATGCTGAAGAACTTTCTGGACGGGGACGAAACAAAGACCGCCCTGCTGCAGGTTACCTCGGACGGCATGAAGAACGGTGCGCTGACGTACTCCAACCTCACGCAGGACACGTTCTTCCTGTTCGGCGGCGTGAGCAATGAGTATGAGACGGGGACCTCGGCGTATATCTACTGCTCGCTGAAGGAGGACAGCACGCTGAAAAACATCCCCATGCTGATCTGGGCGACCTGCATTGAGATGGGCTACAACGGCAAGGTCGAGGAGACGGGCAGCAGCTTCCTGGAATGGGTGAACAACCCGGACACCAAGGACGGGGATCTGTACACCTCGCCATACTTCATCGCGCTTTACTCGGAGGAGCACTACGACCACTGCACCCTGCTGCTGACCATGCGCTGACCGCACGCAAAAACGCTCCCCCTGCCGATCGGCTCCGGGGGAGCGCTTTTTCAATGGATGAATGGCTCAGTTCTGCGCGGAAGCCTTGCGGCCGACGCGCCAGAGCAGCACGACGCTGACGGCGCAGGCCAGGGCGATCACGCCGCAGACGGACAGGAGCACCGCGGTGCCGCCGCGCTCCCACAGCAGGACCACCGGCACGACGCACAGGCCCATCAGGATGACCCACAGCACCATGCTGATGACCTGGTTGAAGTTGGTCTTGATCGCAGCGGTCTCGTTGGCCCAGCTGAGCCGGGGATGCCGCAGGTCCATCACCAGGGAGATCGCGGAGATCGCGAAGCCCACCAGCTGCGCGAGCAGGAAGCCGCATGCCGCCAGCAGCGCCGGCACGCCGAAGATGACGGCCATGACGACGGTGATCATCAGCGCGCAGACCGCGTTGATCTCCAGGCCCACCAGCAGCTTGGCCCACACGCGGGTCAGGGGCTTCACGGGCAGGCTGAGGGCGAAGGGATAGTTCTGGCCCTCGCGGGAGTAGGCGGTGGCCACCAGCGGGTTGACCATGCTGCCCATGGCGGCGATGGCGGCGATGATCACGATCACATAGCCCGCGTACTCGGGCGTCTGCGCCAGGGACTGCACCATCTTGATGAGGTTCTCGCCCTCGCGGGTGGAGGCGGCGGAGAAGCCGGAGTAGAAGCCCACGCCCATCATCAGCGGGAACATGATCACGCCGGCGAGGCCGTTGTAGAGCCAGGCGGGGGTGCGCAGGGTCTCGCGCCACTCCAGCACGTGCAGGGACATCAGCTGGCCGCTGCCGCCCCAGCTGAGGGCCTGCTGCCGGCTGTGGCGGCGCGTGGAGCGCTCCCCGCTGCCCAGGGCCGCCGACAGGTAGCTGCCGCCCAGCAGCAGCACCACCAGGACGGGCGCGGCCAGGGACACCGCGGCGAGGAGCAGCAGCTGGAGCCAGTCGCCCCGCAGGCCGCTCACGGCCCACTGCGCGGGCGGGTAGAAGCCCAGCATCTTGTTCAGCAGGCCGTCCTTCGTCAGCATCGTCGCGATGGTGTTCACCTGATTGTCCGCGGAGCTGTTCAGCCGGGTGACGAACAGGGCATAGGCGATGGCGAAGCCGAAGGACAGGATCATCACGATGGTATCCCGGTGGCGGCTGAAGGCACTGACGCGCATCAGCAGGGTCGCCAGCAGGGAGATGATGGCCACGGGAATCAGCGGCAGCAGCAGGATCGTCAGAATCGCACGGATTGCGAAGCCCACCGGGGCCGCCTCGTCCAGCATGTACAGCACGAAGGCCGGCAGCACCAGCACCACGGTGGTGCCGATCTGGCTGACGATGAAGGAGGTCACCCGCGCGGCGTAGACCTGGCGCGAGGTCACCGGCAGCACGGCCAGCAGCGGGGCGTCCTTGCCCTCGAACAGCGAGGAGATGCCCTGGAACAGGCCGAAGAGCAGGGTGCCCACGCTGCCGACCAGCACCGCCAGCCCCAGCGCCATCTCGCGCATGCCCATCTCGCGGAACAGCTGGTACAGCTCATACTCGAGGAAGCACACGCTGCCCGCGGCGAAGAGCAGCAGCACGATCACGCCGATGCGCCGCATCACGAGCTTGCCCGCGGAGGCCTTCTCCTCGCCGGACTGGGCGAAGGGGTTCAGGCCCATCAGGTCATTCTTCAGCAGCACGCGCTGCAGAATGAGGTAGTTCTTCATTTGGCACCAACCTCGCCTTCCCCGGCGGCGCTGTCATCCGTCAGCTCCAGGAACAGCTCCTCCAGCGACTCGTCGCCGCTGCGCTGGCGCAGTTCCTCGGGCGTGCCCTGGGTGATCAGCTGGCCGCGGCGGATGATCGCCACCTGGTCGCACAGGCGCTCCGCCACCTCCAGCACGTGGGTGGAGAAGAACACCGTCGCGCCCGCGTCGGCCTTCTCCCGCATCAGCTGCTTGAGCTCGAAGGAGGCGCGGGGATCCAGGCCCACCATCGGCTCGTCCAGCACCCACACCTTCGGCTCGTGGATCAGGGCCGCGATGACGGAGATCTTCTGCTTCATGCCGCGGGAATAGCTGTTGATGCGGTCCCCGGCGGCCTTGGTCATGTCGAACAGGGCGAGATAGCGCTCCGCCCGGGCCTGCCGGTCCGCCTTGGACACGTCGAAAATGTCCGCGATAAAGTTCAGGTATTCATTGCCGGTCAGCCGGTCATACATCTGCATGCCGTCCGGCACGTAGCCGATCTGCCGCTTGACCTCCACGGGCTCTTGGGTGACGTCCACGCCGTTCACGCGCACGCTGCCCTCCGTGGGCATCAGCGCGCCGGTCAGCAGGCTGATCGCGGTGGTCTTGCCGGCGCCGTTGGGGCCCAGAAAGCCGAACACGCAGCCGTCCGGCACGGTCAGTGTCAGATGGTCGAGGGCCGCCCGGTCGCTCTTGCCGTAAACCTTGGTTGCCTGTGCGAATTCAATCATGCTTTTGTCCTCCCTGCAGGCGCGGGCTCACTGTTCCCCGCGCCGCTGTCTCGTATCATAGCACAGGGGCCCTTCACTGTCCACAGCTTTCGGCCCAATACAGCAACAGATGCGCTGAAATGTCATTTCCGGGCAACCAAAAAGCCGGGGCATTTCACCCCGGCCAGAGGGTTCAGGCTCAGTCGAGCAGCTTCTCGGCCGCCTCGCGCAGCGCCTCGTTGCGGGCGTGGGCGGTCTGCTCGTCGGGATCGTTGGTGTTGATGTAGAGCTTGATCTTGGGCTCGGTGCCGGAGGGGCGGATGCAGACCCAGTTGCCGCCCTCCAGCTCGAAGTAGAGCACGTCGGAGGCGGGCAGGCCGGTGGGCTCGCAGGCGCCCTCGGCGGTGACGCGGGTGCCCTTCTTGTAGTCGCGCACGGCCAGAACGCGCAGGCCGCACAGCTCCTGCGGGGGATTCTCGCGCAGGGCCAGCATGATCTCCTTCATGCGGGTGAGGCCGTCCTTGCCGGGCAGGGTCTTGGAGACGACCTTCTCCACATAGTAGCCGTACTCCGCGAAGATCTGCTGCATCCGGTCGTAGAGGGTGATGCCCTCCTCCTCGCAGGCCGCGGCGACCTCGGTCACCAGCAGGGAGGCGTTGACGCCGTCCTTGTCCCGCACGAAGGTGGAGGACAGGAAGCCGTAGCTCTCCTCAAAGCCGAACATGAAGGTGTGGCTGCCGGTGTCCTGGAACTGCTGGATCTTCTCGCCGATGAACTTGAAGCCGGTCAGCACCTCGAACATCTTCACGCCGTAGCGCTCGCAGATGCGGTTGGCCAGCGAGGTGGACACGATGGACTTGCAGGCCGCGGCGTTGGCGGGCAGCTTGCCCTGCTTCTGCCGGGTGGAGAGGATGTAGTGCAGCAGCACGCAGCCGATCTGGTTGCCGGTCAGCAGGTGGAAGCCGCCCTCCTTGCCGCGCACGGCCACGCCCAGGCGGTCGCAGTCCGGGTCGGTGGCGAAGATCACGTTGGCGCCGACCTCATCGGCCAGCCGGATCGCCAGGGTGAAGGCCTCGGGATTCTCGGGGTTCGGGGCGCAGCTGAGGGTGGAGAAGTCGCCGTCGGGCATCTCCTGCTCCTTGACCACGGCCAGCTTTTCGATGCCCAGCTCCTTCAGGATGCGGCGCACCGGCACATTGCCGCTGCCGTGCAGGGGCGTGTAGACGATGGAGAGCTGCTTGCCCATGCGCGCCAGCATCTCCGGCTGCACGACGAGGGTCTTCTCCTCGGCCATGTAGTCGTCGTCGACTTCCTTGTCGCCGATGATGTGCAGGAGGCCCTTCGCCTTGGCTTCTTCCTCATCCATGGGCACGCAGTCGAGATAGCTGAGGGAGCGGATGATCTTCGTGATGCTGTCGGCGGTCTCCGGGCCGATCTGCGCGCCGTCCTCGCCGTAGACCTTGTAGCCGTTGTACTGCGGCGGATTGTGGCTGGCGGTGATGACGACGCCGGCCGCGCAGTTCAGGTGGCGCACCGCGTAGGAGAGCAGCGGCACGGGCCGCAGGGCGTCGAAGAGGTAGGCCGGCACGCCCGCCGCGCACAGCACGAGGGCGGTGTCCTTCGCGAACTCGGCGCTGCAGCGCCGGCTGTCATAGCCGATGGCCACGCCGCGGGCCGCCTGGGCCGGATCGGAGAGCAGATGCAGGGCCAGACCGCGGCTGGCGCGGCGGACGTTGTAGCGGTTCATGCGGTTGCTGCCGGCGCCCAGCACGCCGCGCATGCCGGCGGTGCCGAAGGACAGCTCGGTATAGAAACGGTCCTCAATCTCCTTTTCATCACCCGCAATGGCCTGCAGGTCGGCGACCGTGTCGGCGTCGGCGGCAAAATCGCGCAGCCATTGTTCCCAAGCGGCATGTACATCCATGTTACGCATCCTCCTTGTGGTCGGTTTGGTATCCGCTGGCAAAAGAATAGCAGGTTTTTGCCATTTTGACAAGAGATTTCGCGGATTTGCCGGAAAAGAATGACGATGGCGTCGCCTGTCCTGGTTCGGTGAACGGGCGGCCCGGGCGGGGGAAGGAAGGGGAGGCGGAGAGTGGGCTTTGCGGGAGAACGCGCAGGAAAGAGCTTCCCTCGTCCCCTGATGGACAACCCCTCAGTCCGCTGCGCGGACAGCTCCCCTCATAGGGGAGCCGGGGGCGCGCGTGCGGCTTGCCTCTCCCTCTGGGAGAGGTGCCGACGAAGGAGGCGGAGAGGGCTTTGCGGGAGAGCGCGCCATGCCTTCCCCCTTCCTCCCGCACCCCCTGCCCGGAGGCCGCGATCCGCGGGTCTATAATAGGAAGATGCACAATTGGAAGGAAAGCTGAACGGCCTTTCTTGACAGATACGTTCATCAATGTTAATATGTGAACTGGACGCGAGGCGTCCGGTATTTTGTTGTTTCACGAACGCGGCATTCCCGCCGCCGGTGCGGACGGGAAAGCGCTTTTCCGTTATTCCGCATCCGGCCGGGAGGTATGCCCATGTACAGGAAAAACGTGTTCGGCTGGGCCAAGCACCTGGATTTCATCCTGATCGACGAGGTCTGTCTGGTGCTGGCCATGCTGACGGCTTTCCTCATCCGCAACGGCTCCCTGACGCAGCTGACCACGCAGCCGCAATACGGAACATTGATGGTCGTCGCCGTGCTGATGGATTTCGTCGCGGTGATTGTGTTCAACCTGTTCACAAATGTCCTGAAACGCGGCGTCTACAAGGAATTTGTGGCCACGCTGCTGCACGCGGGCCTGGTGTTCGGGCTGAACGCGCTGTTTTTGTTCACCGTGCAGCGCGGCAGCAATTTTTCGCGCATCTGGCTGTATCTGACGGCGGTGTTCCACCTGGCCTTCAGCTTCGGCGCGCGGCTGGCCTACAAGCGCATCCGCCGCAAGAGCGGGCTTGTGCCGCAGCGCTCGGTGCTGATCGTGACCAATGAGAGCATGGCGGAAAAGCTGGTGGAGGCGCTGCGGGAGGACATCACCGGCTCCATCCGGATCGCGGGCCTGGCCCTGATGGACGTGCGGCGCACCGGGGAGGAGATCGCCGGCGTGCCCGTGGTGGCCGACGCGGACAGCGTGGAGAAGTACGTCTGCCGCGAGTGGATCGACGAGGTGTTCCTCCATCTGCCGCGGGAGGACGAGCAGGCCCGCCATTATCACGCCGCCTTCATGAAGATGGGCGTCACCGTGCACCTGAACCTGGGCACGCTGCGGGAATACAAGGACCAGCATCAGCAGGTGGAGCGCATGGGCCGCTGCACGGTGCTGACCACCTCCATCAACTACGCCACGCCGCTGCAGATGGCGCTGAAGCGGGCGATCGACATTCTGGGCGGCCTGGTGGGCAGCCTGATCGCGCTGCTGATCATGGCCTGCGTGGCGATCCCGATCAAGCGGAAGTCCCCCGGCCCGCTGCTGTACACCGCCGAGCGGATCGGCCTGAACGGCAAGCGCTTCCGCATGTATAAAATTCGTTCGATGTATCTGGATGCGGACGCGCGGAAGAAGGAGCTGATGGCGCAGAACCGCGTCCAGGACGGCATGATGTTCAAGCTGGACTGGGATCCGCGCATCATCGGCAACGAGACCCTGCCCGACGGGAGCCACAGGACGGGCATCGGCGAGTTCATCCGCTCCACCAGCCTGGACGAGTTCCCGCAGTTCTTCAATGTGCTCAAGGGCGAGATGAGCCTGGTGGGCACGCGGCCGCCCACGCCGGACGAGTGGGAGAAGTACGAGATGCACCACCGGGCGCGGCTGGCGACAAAGCCGGGCATTACGGGCATGTGGCAGGTCAGCGGCCGCAGCGACATCACGGACTTCGAGGAAGTGGTGCGGCTGGATACGGAATACATCGCCAACTGGTCGATGGGGCTGGATCTGCGGATCCTGTGCCAGACCGTGGGCGTCGTGCTGTTCCGCAAGGGCGCGATGTGAGAGGGGATGAACCGCTTTGCAGCAGATTTCACTGAATGGGAAGACAATCCTGGTGACGGGCGCGGCGGGCTTCATCGGGGCGAACCTGGTGCGGCGGCTGTTCCGGGACGCGCCGGAGAGCGTGGTCGTCGGCGTGGACAACATGAACGACTACTACGACGTGTCGCTGAAGGAGTACCGCCTGCGGGAGATTGAGGGGCTGGCGAAGAACAGGCAGTGGGTGTTCGTGCGCGGCTCCATCGCGGACCGGGCGCTGATCGATTCGCTTTTTGCCGAGCACCAGCCGGACATCGTGGTGAACCTGGCCGCGCAGGCCGGCGTGCGCTATTCGATCACGAACCCGGACGCCTACATCGAGAGCAACCTGATCGGCTTCTACAACATCCTGGAGGCCTGCCGGCACTCTTATGACGGCGGCAAGAAGGGCGTGGAGCATCTGGTCTACGCGTCGTCCTCCTCGGTCTATGGCGGCAACAAGAAGGTGCCCTTCTCGGTGGACGACCGCGTGGACAACCCGGTCAGCCTGTACGCGGCGACGAAGAAGAGCAACGAGCTGCTGGCCCACGCCTACAGCAAGCTGTACAGCATTCCGTCGACGGGCCTCCGGTTCTTCACGGTCTACGGCCCGGCGGGGCGGCCTGACATGTTCTATTTCTCCGCGACGAAGCGGCTGGCGGCGGGGCAGAAGATCCAGATCTTCAACTACGGCAACTGCAAACGCGACTTCACCTACGTGGACGACATCGTGGAGGGCGTGGTGCGGGTGATGCAGGGCGCGCCGGACAAAAAGACCGGCGAGGACGGCCTGCCGATTCCGCCCTACGCGGTCTATAACATCGGCGGCGGCCAGCCGGAGAACCTGCTGGACTACATCGCGGTGCTGCAGGAGGAGCTGGTCCGGGCGGGGGTGCTGCCCGCGGACTATGACTTCGAGGGCCACCGGGAGCTGGTGGGCATGCAGCCGGGCGACGTGCCGGTGACCTACGCGGACAGCGCGGCGCTGGAGCGGGATTTCGGCTTCCGGCCGCGGATCGGGATTCGCGAGGGGCTGCGGGCGTTCGCGGAGTGGTATAAGGCGTATTACGGCTGAGGACGGGAGGAGAGGGCCATGCAGTGCGAGGCAAAATTCCTGGAGATCTACGGCAGGGACCCGGAGGGCCTGTCGTTTTCGCCGTACCGGATCTGCCCGATCGGGGCGCACAGCGACCACAACCTGGGCAAGATCACGGGCCTGGCCATTGACAAGGGCATCCACATCGCGTACCGGCCAAAGCAGAACGGCGTGATCGAGATGGGGAGCCTGCAGTTTCCGAAGCGGGCGCAGTGGCACATCCGGGAGATCGGCGGGAAGACGGGGGACTGGGCGGACTACCTGCGGGGCGCGACCTGGGCGCTGGCGAAGGAGCACGCGCTGAGTGTGGGTCTGTGCGGCGTGATCGAGGGCAGCCTGCCCATTGGCGGCCTGAGCAGCAGCGCGGCGGTGATTCTGGCCTTCCTGGAGGCGCTGTGCA
>CAMNHF010000102.1 GCA_946538975.1 uncultured Clostridia bacterium
CCGCATGAGCGGTGGTGTGGGAGGACGGGGGTTAGCCACCCCCTCCTACCCGATTAAGCTTCCTTTTCAAAGTGCGCCCGGATGGCGGCGCTGGCGAAGACCGCCGTACCCGCTCCGCCGCTGCGGTCGATGTTTTCGGTCATCTCGCCGCCGGCCTCATACAGCTGGCCCAGACCGGCCAGGATCTCGTCGGTGCAGGTGTAGTAATGGGCGGTGATGAAGGCCTGCAGCCGTGTGACCAGTGCCTGCGCCTCCGGGGCGGCCGGGCTGCCGTCCTTCAGCGCGCCGAATGCGGCGAAGATTTGCATCATCTCGTCGGCAAGCGCCTGATCGTCTTCGCGGCTCCGACCCTTCGCCTTCTGCTCATATTCGCGGTAGGCCTCTGTTGCGCCCCAGCGGGCCTTCGCCTGCTGCGCGAAGGCATCCAGCTTCTGGGTGTCAAATGCGGAAAAGTCCATGCTTCTTCCTCCTGTCGCTCTGATTTCGCACGCAAGGCGGATCAGGTTCGCCAGATGCTCCTTCTTCAGCCGGAGCAGCTCGATCTGCTCATCCAGGGCCTGAACGCGGTCAAAGGCCGGGTTCTCCAGGATCCGGCGGATGTCCTGCAGCGGGAATTCCAGCTCGCGGAACAGCAGAATCTGCTGCAGCCTCTCCAGATCGCCCCCGTCGTACAGCCTGTAGCCGGCTTCGGAGCGCGCCGCCGGCCGCAGCAGGCCGATCCGGTCGTAGTACTGCAGGGCACGGATGCTCACGCCCGTCAGCCTGCTCACCTCATGAACGGTCATCACGGATGATCCCTCCCTCTGTGCAGGAGCATTGTAAACCATGACGCAACGTCAGAGTCAATCCCCTTTCTGAAAATTCTCCGGAAAAATTCCCGCGGCCTGCCATGGGAAAGATTTTTTGACAAAGCGGATTTGATGGAATATAATGAGGCTGCAGATCGTCTGATAGAGTGCAAGGATTCAATCACCACCAAGGGAGGGAATTGCATGCATACCATGAATGGAAAACGGTGGCTCAGCCTCCTGCTGAGCGCGATGATGCTGATCTTGCCGCTTAGCGGCACGGCGGAGGAGGTCTTCGCCGAGGAAGAGTACGCGGCCGCGGAGGAATTCATCTTCGCCCCGGAGGAGGAAGAGGAGCCCGTGGTTCAGACAGCGGCGCCCGCGGAGGAGGAGACCGCCACGGAAGAGGAGGCCCCGGCCGAGGAGTGGACCGAGATCATCGCCGAGGAGGAGCCGGAAGCCGAGGAAGAGCCGGTCGCCATCGAGGCTGAGGTGGAGGAAGCGCTGCCGGAGACCATCGAGGAGGCACTGGAGGAGGCGGTCACGAACGTCTCCAACATCGGCGCCGTCATCGTGGTCAGCCTCTACGGCGGCGGCACCACGGAATATACGGTTTACCGCTCGGTGAACGGCGGCACCTATGTGGAGGACACCGATCTGAAGATGACCGGCTCCAATCCCGCCACCACCGTGCAGTGGACGGACGAGGACATTATCCCCGGCTCGTCCTATAAGTACCTGATCCACACGCCCAGCGGCATCATCCCGGAGACCGCCGCGGTGACCGTGGGCACCAAGTACGTGACCCACGTCGAGGCCAAGGCGGTGAGCAGCGGCATCGAGCTCACCTGGAACGCCTATCCCGGCGCCGGCCAGTACAAGATCTACCGCGCCACCTCCGCCGGCTCGGATGACACCTGGACGGGCATGACCCTGATGGGCACCGCCATCGGCACCAAGTGGACGGACACCAGCCCGGCCGCCGGCGTGACCTATTACTACCGCGTGTTTGCCGACGGCAAGACCACCCTGGGCGCCGAGGCCCATGCCACCGCCGGGTCCGCCCCGGCCACGATCGGCCAGGTCACCGGCATTGCGGCCCGGCCCGAGTACACCAACTCCGCCCGCATCACCTGGGACGCCGTCCCCGGTGCGAACGGCTATCAGCTGCTCCGCGCCGACAGCGAGAACGGCACCTATATGTGGGTGAAGAACAACCCCACCACCACAGTGGTCAACTATGTGCTGAACCCCGGCGCCGACTACTGGTACAAGGTGCGCGCCTACTATGAGGCGAGCGACGGCAGCCGGATCTACGGGCCGTACTCTGCCGCGGCGAAGGCCCACATCCCCGGCCGCATCACCGGCTTCGGCGTGCGCGGCCTGGACACCAATGCCGCCAAGCTGACCTGGGACAGCGTGCCCGGCGTCACCGGCTATCAGGTGTTCCGCACCGTCGCGAACACCGGCGGCAATTACACCTGGGTGAAGAACAATTCCACCTCTCAGGTGGGCAACTATGGCCTGACGCCCGGCACGGTCTACTATTACAAGGTGCGCGCCTACGTGGACAACCCGGACGGCACCCGCGCCTACGGCGAGTACAGCGAGGCGAAGAACGTCCGCATTCTGGATGCGGTCAGCCTGAACGGCCTCACCTTCAACGGCAATATCATCCTGAACTGGACCAGCGCCGTCGGCCAGACCGGCTATCAGGTGCTGTACACCGTGGCGGGCACCGGCGGCGTCTATGAGTGGGCGTTCAACACGGCCGGAAGCGTGACCACGGGCACCTTCACCAAGTGGATCTACGGCAAGGATTACTACTTCAAGGTTCGCGCCTACAAGGACAATGAGGACGGCTCCCGCTGCTATGGCCAGTTCTCCGACGGCAAGCACTGCGTGGCCCAGTACACGCTTGCCGCGCCGGTGATGCAGAAGGCCGAGCTGCTGAACGAGGGGCTCAAGATCACCTGGCAGAAGGTGACCGACGCGGACGGCCTGGAGCTGTATTACCGCGCGGGCGGCAGCGGCGCCTTCCAGAAACTGGCCGAGCCGCCGATCGTCACCGCGGAATACCTGTGGAACGGCTTCACGGTCGGCGCCAGCTATGAGTTCTATCTGCGCAGCTACAAGAACGGCTCCGGCGGCACCCGCTACTACGGCAGCGATTCCAACGTCGTCACCTGCACCGCGTCCTATCATCTGACCACGCCGGTGATGCTGACCGCCGAGGCCTCGATGAGCGGCCTGAAGATCACCTGGCAGCAGGTGACCGACGCGGACGGCCTGGAGATCTACTACCGGGCGGGCGGCACCGGCGCCTTCCAGAAGCTGAGCGACGCCGCTGTCTCTGCGACGGAGTACACCTGGACCGGCTACGCGACTGGCACCAGCTACGAGTTCTTCCTGAAGAGCTACAAGAGCGGCAATGACGGCGCCCGCTACTACAGCAGCGATTCCAACATCGTCACCTGCTCCACGGCGCTGCAGGCCCCGACCATGCGCGCGGTCTACGGCGAGCGCGGCAGCGGCAACAGGGCGGTCATGTATGTCTCCTGGAACGATCTGACCGGCATCAACCAGTGGGAGATCCAGTACAACGCGGGCAGCGGCTGGCTGACCTACGCCAACGTCACCGAGAACAGCCCCGGAGATCTCAAGTTCATCTATAACAACGAGGACCACGGCCTGCAGTGCGGCGTCACCTACTCCTTCCGCGTGCGCGGCGTGTTCACCCTCTCCGGCGTGAAGCGCTACACCGAGTGGTCCACCGCCATGAACGGCAGCATGCCGAAGCTGCGCGTCTACTCCGCCACCACGGCCAGCGAGAGCAGCTACGCCTATGTGAAGATCAGCAACTTCGGCACGCAGACGGTGACCGCGGGCTCGTCCTGCATCGTGTATCCGCAGGGCATCTCCGCCGGCTCCTACAACGCTGCGCTGGCGACGGCCTACGGCACCACCGCGCCCGCCGGCACGACGGTCACCCTCCGCTACAAGACCGCGGGCGTGCTCTTCTTCAACAAGAGCCAGCAGGTGTACTTCACCTTCACCTACTCCGGCCATGAGTACCGCATGAACAGCGATACTACGGGCCCGGACGGCTACGGCCTGTGGACCACGCTCACGGTCAACGGCCGCAACAGCACCGGCACCCACAGCTGATCCATTGCGAACCCCGGCCCTCCCTTCGCGGGAGGGCTTTTTCATTGAAAGAGGGCGAGAATGGGCAGAGGAAGGGCGGAAAGCATTTCTGATGACGATTTTTGCAACTCAAAAGCAGGGAAAATGCAAAATTCCTCTTGATTTATCGGGCAAGCCGTGGTAATATGCAGGACGTACCGATTATTTCTTGCAGGAGGCTGAACCATGGCGCTCACACTTTCGCACCGCTGCCAGCACATTGCCCCTTCCATGACCCTGTCCATTGACGCCCGCGCAAAGGAAATGCGCGCGGCCGGTTTCGACGTGGTGGGCTTTGGCGCCGGTGAGCCGGACTTCAACACCCCCCAGCACATCTGCGATGCGGCCAAGGAGGCGCTGGACCGCGGCATGACGCGCTACACGCCCTCCTCCGGCACGGTGGAGCTCCGCCGCGCGATCTGCGACAAGCTGTGGCGGGACAACGGCCTGAGCTACAGCCTGGACGAGGTGATCGTCTCCAGCGGCGCGAAGCACAGCCTGTTCAATGTTTTCCAGGCCATTCTGGATCCCGGCGACGAGGTCATCATCCCCACGCCCTGCTGGGTCAGCTATCCCGAGATGGTGCGCATGGCCGGCGGCGTGCCGGTGTTTGTGCGCGGCCATGAAAAGAACAGCTTCGTCCCCCAGGGCGAGGACATCCTGCGCGCGGTCTCCATCCGCACCAAGGCCATCGTGATCACCTCGCCCAGCAACCCCTGCGGCGGCGTGTGGACCAGCGATGATCTGCAGGTCGTGGCCGATCTGGCGGTGGACCGCGGGCTGTATGTCGTCAGCGACGAGATCTATGAGAAGCTGCTCTACGACGGCCTGTGGCATGTCTCCGTGGCCCAGCTGGGCGAGCAGATCAAGCAGCAGACCTTTGTGATCAACGGCGTCAGCAAGTGCTACGCGATGACGGGCTGGCGCATCGGCTACACGGCTGGTCCGCGCGACGTGATCCGCGCCATGGGCAACTTCCAGAGCCAGGCCGCCAGCAACGCCAACAGCATGGCCCAGCACGCCGCCGCCGTTGCCCTGAACAGCGACCAGACCTGCGTGCGGGAGATGGTCGCGGAGTTCCAGCAGCGCCGCGATCTGATCGTGCAGCGGATCAATGAGGTTGAGGGCATCTCCTGCGCGATGCCGCACGGCGCCTTCTATGTGATGTTGAACATCAAAAAGCTGATCGGCCGCCTGCACCATGGCCAGCACATCACCGGCAGCATGGAATTCGCCTCGATGCTGCTCAAGGACAAGCAGGTCGCCGTGGTTCCGGGCGTGGCCTTCGAGGCGGAGGGCTACTGCCGCCTGAGCTATGCCACCTCTCGCGAGCAGATCAACAAGGGCCTGGACCGCATCGCCGCCTTTGTCTCCGAGATCGAATAAGACCTTCTGCATCCCTCTCCGCAGCCCTCTGCGGAGGGGTTTTTTGCGTGGATGGAATAATGAAAAACGCCGCCCCGGAGGGCAGCGTGGAAACCATGAATCAGACCAGACGGATGCCGCTCTCGGCCTGCTCCAGCGTATAGCGGTCCAGCAGCTTGTGGATGCGCTCATAGGGATTCAGCAGGCGGCTCAGCGAGCGGTCGTGGTTCAGCGTCGCGATAATGTAGGAGATGTACTTGCTCATGTCCGCCTCGATGAACCAGGGCGCGCGCGCCAGTTCGGGCCGGCGGTAGGTGAGGTTGGTGGAGATCACGCGGTCGATGATGCCGTCGCGGTAGGCCTTCTCGTACTCCTCCACGCCGTTGGTGAACAGGGCGAAGGTCGCGGCCGCGAAGATCCGGTTGGCCTTGCGCGCCTTGAGCTCGCGGGCCAGCTCGATCACGGATTCACCGGAGGAGATGATGTCGTCGGCGACGAAGACATCCTTGCCCTCCACGCTGTTGCCCATGTATTCGTGGGCGACGATCGGGTTGCGGCCGTTCACAATGCGGGTGTAATCGCGCCGCTTGTAGAACATGCCCATGTCCAGCCCCAGCACGGAGGCATAGAAGATGTTGCGGTCGATGGCGCCCTCGTCGGGGGAGACAATCATCATGTGCTCCTTGTCGATGCGCAGATTCTTGTCCTTCTTCAGCAGCGCCTTGAAGATCTGGTAGGAGGGCATCACGCTCTCGAAGCCGACGGCCGGGATCGCGTTCTGCACCCGGGGATCGTGGGCGTCGAAGGTGATGATGTTGTCCACGCCCATGGCCACCAGCTCCTGCAGCATCAGCGCGCAGTCCAGGCTCTCGCGGCTGGAGCGGCGGTGCTGCCGGCCCTCGTAGAGCATGGGCATGATGACGTTGATGCGCTTGGCCTTGCCGCACATGGCCGCGATGGTGCGCTTCAGGTCGGCGTAATGCTCGTCCGGCCCCATCGGCACTTCCTGGCCGTACATCTTGTAGGTGCAGTTGTAGGCGCCGACATCGACCAGAATGAAGATGTCGTATCCGCGGACGGTCTCCTGGATCATGCCCTTGCCCTCGCCGTTGCCGAAGCGCGGGCAGACCGTCTTCACCAGGAAATCGGGACGGTCGCCGGGGGTTGTGCGCATGTCGCCTTCAACGCTGGTTTCCTCCGTGTGCTCACGCCAGCGGACCAGCCAGCTGTTGACCTTGTGCCCCAGTTCCTCTGTGCCCCGCATGGAGATGAGTCCCAGAGGTCCTACGGGCGTTGACAGGAATGATTCATTGTTCCAGGTATTGACGAAGTCAGTCATGGCCGCACACCTTTCTCCAAGTACTCCGCCGCGTCAGCGGCAGTTCAGCCCGTTGACAAAGCTATTATACGCGATATTTCAGCAAAAGAAAACCCCGTTCACGACAAAAAACTGAACTTTTGCGCCTTGCCCGCGCAGGCGCGTCGGAGAAATGCAGGAAGAAATTGAAACTCCGCCGGACGGATGAGAAAAATGTATGGAACTATTGCCAGATTGCCCATGCCTGCAGGATGAATTGGAAAAGAGCGCCCCACGTTGAAAGAGCGGGGCGCTCTTTGGTAAATGAAACAAAACCGACGGCTCACAGATCCCACGGATCGGCCCCTGACGCATCCTGCTGCCGGCTCCGGTATTCCAGCAGCCGGGCCGCCAGCTCGGTCCGCTGACCTTCTGCGGCCTGCTGCAGCATCCATTCCACAACAGGCCGGTCCATCAGCTGATGCTCCTCGGCGAAATTGAACACGGCTTCATCCGCCAGCATCACCTCGCGCAGCTCCCAGGCCGCGGCCCGCACGGAATCCGCGTACTGCCGAACCTCCGCGTCGGTGAACTCATCCCGCCGGCTGATGAAGGCCGGCAGGGCGCCGAGCAGCGTTTTGGCCGGGATCAGGCCCTCGGCGGCATGCACGCAGACCTCCTCCGCAAACGCGGCCATACCGGGCACGGCCCCGCGGAATTCCACGGTGCGGAGGCCGCTGCAGTCATTCAGTGCCATGGGGGAGAGCCTGCGGATGGAGGCGGGCAGGCTCAGCCGCTCCAGGCGGGGACAGCGGATGAAGATGGCCTCCTGCAGCTCCGTGACGCCCTCCGGAATCTCCGCCTCGTACAGCAGATGGCAGTCGCGGAAGCAGGAGGAGCCGATGACGCGCAGGCTGCCCGGCAGGCGGATCGACTCCAGCGAGCCGCACTCCGCGAAGGCCGCGTCGCCGAGGGATGAGAGCGTGTCCGGCAGGCGCACGTGACGCAGCTCCGAACAGCCCAGAAAGGCGCCGTCGCCAATCGTCTCCAGGCCCTGCGGCAGGCGGATCTCACTCAGGGCCTGGCACCCGCGGAAGGCATAGTCACCGATCTCCGTCAGCCCTTCCGGGAACTCGATTTCCTCCAGGGCCCGGCATTCGGAGAAGGCATAGCTCCCGATCCGCCGCACGCTGTCCGGCAATTCGACGGTCTGCAGCCTGGTCAGGCGGCGTGACCTCTGTTCCGGCGGAACCGCCAGGCGGAAGATCAGCTCCGCGTCGTCATCCTGGCCCAGCTCCGAACCGCCGACCAGATAGCCGTCCTCCGCGGTCAGCTCGGAGAAGAGCGTGCCGTCCTCATTCAGATAGAACCAGCGCTCCAGCTTTTCGATGGTGCTCAGCCTCCTGTTCTGATCGTGTCATGAAAGGGCGTGCCCGTCTAGAGAAGGCCGCTCCCGCACAGAGAGCGGCAGGGATTCAGTTCAGCAGATCCAGCAGGCCGCCGGAGGGCAGCGGAATATCCGTGACGCCGGTCAGCGGGTTGAGCTTATCATAGGCGCTGCGCCGCAGCACCAGCATCAGGTTGCCGCCGTCGCGGACGTCGCGCAGGCCGATGTTGTCCTCCTGCACGCTGGAGATCTTCAGCAGGGCGGTGCCGTCCTTCGCGCGTACGGTGTAGCCGTCCAGCCTCGTCCCTTCGTAGCGCTCGCCGTCGATCTCGCACAGGCCGCCCCAGCCCAGGACGACGGTGTGCTCGCCGTCCGACCAGGTGCCCAGCATGGTCCACTCGGCGCGGTTCAGCAGTTCGTCGGCTTCCTTCTGGCCGCGCACGCGCTGCAGATAGGGATAGGCCGCATCCGGCTGACCCGCGCGCAGCAGGGCGGTGCCGGCCTGCAGGCAGGAATTCTGCCAGAGCGTGCGCAGCTCCGCGTATTTCTCCGGAATCTCGTCCATGTCCAGTCCGTCCAGGGCCTGCGCGGCACCGGCATAATCGCCGGCCTTCAGCGCGGCCTCGGCGGCTTCCTTGGGCGCGCCCCAGGCGGAGTATTCCAGGGAGGCGGCGCGCTCCGCTGCATCCTCATAATCGCCGGCCGCGGTGAAGCAGCGCTCGGCCTGCAGCGCATTGCCGGCTGCCAGCGCCGCTTCCGCCCTGGCGTACCAGATCTTCTGCACCCGCTCCGCGGCGTCGCCATAGGCTCCCAGCGCCTCAAAGGCGGCCAGGGCGGCTTCCTCCTCGCCGCCGGTCAGCAACGCCTCGGCGGCGGCATAGCGCGCGCCGTCTGCCTGCTGCGCGGCGTCGGCATACTCGCCCAGGGCGGCAAAGCTCTCCGCGGCGGCTTCGTACTGCTTCGCGTCCAGCAGCGCCTTGGCGGCGGCATAGTTGGCGGCGCTCACCTTGTCGGCGGCGTCGGAATAGCTGCCCAGCGCGGCGAAGGCTTCCGCTGCGGCGCCGTAATCTCCCGCGTCCATCAGGCCCTGCGCCACGGCATAGCGGGATTCGCTCACCTTGTCGGCGGCGTCCGAGTAGCTCCCCAGCGCCTCGAAGGCCGCGGCGGCCGCCTCGGGGTAGCCGCCCTGCAGCAGGGATTCGGCGGAGGCGTATTTCGCCTCGTTCACCTTGCCGGCGGCGTCGGAATAATCGCCCAGGGCTGCGAAGGAAGCGGCGGCGGCCTCATAGCTGCCGCTGTCGAGCAGGGCCTGCGCGGCGGCATAATTCGCCTCGTTCACCTTGCCGGCGGCGTCGCTGTAATCGCCCAGCGCTTCAAAGGCTTCCGCGGCTGCGCTGTAATCGCCGCTGTCGAGCAGGGCCTTGGCGGCGGCATACTTTGCCTCGCTCACCTTGCCGGCGGCATCGGAATAATCGCCCAGCGCGGCGAAGACTTCGGCGGCCTCGGTGTACTGCCCCGCGGAGGCCAGTCCCTCGGCCAGGCGGTAGCGGGCGGCGCTGGCCTGTTCGGCGGCATCGGAATAGCTGCCGAGCGAGGCGAAGAGATCCGCTGCGTCCTTCAGCCGGCCCTGCTGCAGCAGCTGTTCAGCCACGGCGTAGCGGGCGGCGCCGGTTTGCTCCGCGGCGTCGGAATAGTCGCCGAGGGCCGCAAAAGCCTCCGCGGCAGCGCTGTAATCGCCGCTGTCGAGCAGGGCCTTGGCGGCGGCATACTTCGCTTCGTTCACCTTGGCGGGAGCGTCGGCATAATCGCCCAGCGCGGCAAATTCCTCTGCGGCGTCGGCGTAGTCGCCGGCGGTCAGCTTGATCTCCGCGCTTTCATAGCGGTAGGCATTGACGCGGGTCGCTGCGTCGGAATAGCTGCCCAGCGCGGCGAAGGCGGCCTCCGCGGCCTCGATGTCGCCGGCCTCCAGCAGCTGCTCCGCGGCCGCATAGGCCTTGGCGTTCAGCTTCTTCTGATACTCCGCCTCGATGGCTGCCGCCCGGACCGCGGCGTCGGAGTAGGCGCCCAGCGCGGCAAAGGCTTCGGCGGCCTCCTCGTAATCACCGGCCGCGTACAGGGCCTCGGCGTCGGCGTAATGCTTCGCGTCCACGCGCGTCGCGGCGTCGGCATAATCGCCCAGCGCTGCGAAGGCTTCGCGGGCCGCGTCGGTCTCACCGGCCTGCAGC
>CAMNHF010000103.1 GCA_946538975.1 uncultured Clostridia bacterium
ATACCCCCAACTCAACTTTTTCTTTCTCTGCCGGTCTGGAAGGCTGAATAGTAACTAAGAAACGCAGAATTGTCAAATTTGCCGAAAAAAAGCTCTTGACTTTTTCCCGTGCTGTGCTATAATACGATTGTTCGCCAGCGATGGCGGCGAGCACCATTAGCTCAGTTGGTAGAGCACCTGACTCTTAATCAGGGTGTCTAGGGTTCGAGTCCCTAATGGTGTACCACAGAAAGAAGAAGTCGCAGGACTTCTTCTTTTTCTTTTCTTCTTTCCGAAGCGCCGGGCCCACGGGGCCGAAGAAAGGAGAGTGCTGTCCATGAGAGGCTGGTACAGGGATCCCACCGCAGATGCCGCAATCGCCCGGGTTGACCGGGAGCTGCGCCAGAAGGCGGAACGCGAGAAGCGCCGGAGGGAGCAGGAGCTCCGGAACTGGGAACGCCGCGAGGCGGAGACCCGCAGGCCGGAGCGCCCTGAGCGGGAGCGCGGCTGACACCCCCGAAAGGCAGCCCGCCGGGCGTCCCTCCCTCATGGAGGCGGCGTCCGGCGGCTGTGCTGCCATCCCAGCTGCCGGATCAGCGCGGCTGCTCCTTTTGCCGCCATGGCCCCCGCAAGGCGGACGGACAGCAAAAATACAGCCAAAATGCAGCGAGACTATTGTCATCCTGCAAATTCAATGGTATGATTGCGCGTGTTAAGGGGTTATACGGGATTTTGAAGGCTGTTCCATTCATATTCCGCCCCGGAATACACGCAAAGGAGCGATGCACATGAGCAATTATGCACAGAATGTCCTGGCCGGTCTCCGGCAGCGCAATGCGGATCAGCCGGAATTCATCCAGGCGGCGACCGAGATCCTGACCACCCTGCAGCCTGTGGTGGACCGCCATCCGGAATATGAGCAGGCGGGCCTGCTGGAGCGCTATGTGGAGCCGGAGCGGGCGATCCTCTTCCGCGTGCCGTGGATTGACGACGCGGGCAAGGTGCAGGTGAACCGCGGCTACCGCGTGCAGTTCAACAGCGCCATCGGCCCCTACAAGGGCGGTCTGCGGCTGCATCCCTCCGTCAACCTGTCCATCATCAAGTTCCTGGGCCTGGAACAGGTGCTGAAGAACAGCCTGACCGGCCTGCCCATCGGCGGCGGCAAGGGTGGCAGCGACTTCGACCCCAAGGGCAAGAGCGACAATGAAGTGATGCGCTTCTGCCAGTCCTTCATGACCGAGCTGTACCGCCACATCGGCGCGGACGTGGACGTGCCCGCCGGCGACATCGGCGTGGGCGGCCGCGAGATCGGCTATCTGTATGGCCAGTACAAGCGGATCACCGGCCTGTATGAGGGCGTGCTGACCGGCAAGGGCCTGACCTACGGCGGCTCCCTGGCCCGCACCCAGGCGACCGGCTTCGGCCTGTGCTACCTGACCCAGGCCATGCTGCAGGCCAACGGGCTGGACGTGGCGGGCAGCACCGTCGTCATCTCCGGCAGCGGCAACGTGGCCATCTACGCGGCGCAGAAGATCACCGAGATGGGCGGCAAGGTCGTGGCGATGAGCGATTCCAACGGCTTCGTGCACGACGCCGAGGGCATCAAGCTGGATGTGGTCAAGCGCCTCAAGGAAGTGGAGCGCAAGCGCATCCGCGAGTATGCGGCGGAAGTGCCCGGCGCGGTCTACACCGAGGGCTGCCGCGGCATCTGGCAGATCCCCTGCGACATCGCCCTGCCCTGCGCGACCCAGAACGAGATCGACGAGGCCTCCGCGAAGGCCCTGATCGCAAACGGCGTCAAGGCCGTGGGCGAAGGCGCGAACATGCCCTCCACCCTCGAGGCGACCGCGGCCTTCCAGGCGGCGAAGGTGCTCTTTGCCCCGGCCAAGGCGGCCAATGCGGGCGGCGTCGCCGTCTCCGCGCTGGAGATGAGCCAGAACAGCCAGCGCCTCTCCTGGACCTTCGACGAGGTCGATCAGCGGCTGAAGGGCATCATGCTGGGCATCTTCAGCAAGATCTCCGACGCGGCCGCGGAATACGCCGCCGCCGGCGACTACGTGGCGGGCGCGAACATCGCGGGCTTCCTGAAGGTGGCCGAGGCGATGATGGCCCAGGGCGCGGTCTGAGCAGCGGAAACGCAGACAAACACAGCCCCTTTCCCCGGCGGATTGCGTTGGGGAAAGGGGCTTTTGCGGTATCGTTCTGCATATTCTTATAGCGCAAATAGCGTTCAACGGAAATCAAACAGATCCTTTGGCTGAATACCGAGTACCTCGCACAGTCTGAAAAGAAGATCGAAAGAGACTCCGACATTTTCAAATTCAATTGCGCTGATATGGCTGCGATCGACATCGACTTTCTCGGCAAGCATCAGCTGTGTCAGTTTTTTCTTTTTCCGACAATATATCACATTCAGGCCGAATTGCTCGTAGAACGGTTTGTAACGTGCGTCCATCTCATCACGCAAAAGATAATTTTGGGAGTGCGCACGCAATGAATAAACCTTGTTAAAACAGCGCGGCGCTATTGACACAAGTCATTTTTTGATTTAAAATACGACTGACAAAAGATGGACAGGTTACGCAGCGCGGCATCGTGTTCCGTAATTTGATCCATGAAATGATGCAGCCGGAAGGAGAATGCAGAATGCTCGAGAAGCTCTATTGGAATCCTGGCCGTCAGATCAAAATTGTGGCCCTGATCATGCTGATTGCGGGAGCGATTGCATCGCTGGCCTGGGCTGTATACCTGGCCGCGTTCCCGTATGTATACGATCTGTGGAGTTTTCTCGATGTGATCGGTTTGGGCTTTGTGCTGAAGATTCCATTCGATGGCTGGCGTTTTGCCCGTTGGTTCATTGGTGGTCTCGTTGCGACTTATGTCTCTGTCCTCTTTGTTTATGCGTTCGGCGATCTGGTGCAGAGAGTCTGCAGTACTTCTGCTCGAAAGACCATCGAAGCGGCCTGAAGGATACAGCTTCGAACGGTACGGATAACAAAACCCATTCTGCCGCGGCATCATCGTCTGCGGAAGAATGGGTTTTCTTTCAGTCGTGATGTGAACAGCTGTCACACAAACAGCAGCATATAGGGCGGGAGGATGATCTTCTTCCCGTCGACGGAGACGTTCCGGTCCATCAGGCGGTAGCCGTAGGGCAGGGAGAACTTCTCCAGGATCATTGTCAGCGAGCGGGAGATGCTCCGGGAGGGGCTGACCTCCACGGGGAGCAGGCCGCCGGGGCGGGCCAGCAGGAAGGCGCATTCCACCGTGCCGCTGGGGCTGCGGTAGAAGTGCAGATCGCGGTAGCCGTGCTTATAGAGGATGTCTGCGGCCAGCGCCTCCCACAGGCCGTCCTGCACGCCCCGCAGCAGCAGGGCGGCGGCGTCCGTGCCCCCGCCGGCGAGCGCCTCCTTCAGCGAGAAGTCATAGCGGCAGGTCAGCAGGCCCACGTCGTGGGGATAGAGGCGGAAGCTGTCCTTTTTCTCTTGCGCCTTCAGAGGAAAGCTGACGGCGCTGACAGCCCGCACCGGCACGGTCAGGTGGGCGCTCTCCAGCCACTGCAGGCTGCGGCCGAACTTGCGGGCCGTGCCCTTGTCCTCCACGACGCTGTAGCGGAATTTGTGGTTGTCGCCGGTCAGCTGCCGGGGCAGGGCCTCGTAGCACTGGCGGGCCTTCTGGGCCAGCTCCGGCGGGGCCGCCTGGCTGATCCCGCTGAGCAGGCGGCGCAGCAGCTGCCGCAGCGCCGTATCCGCCGCGCGGAGATCCCGCTCCGGCAGGTAGGCGTTCACGGCCTCCGGCAGGCCGCCCACGCACAGGTAGATCCGCAGCAGGCGCATCACCTCCGCGTGGATGGCGGGCGGCACCGGCTCGCGCCTGGCGAAGCAGGTCAGCAGCAGCAGCGGAATCTCCTCGTCCACGCCCAGCGCCCACAGGAATTCCTCGAAGTCCAGGGAGGTCATGAACAGCCAGTCCGCGCCTTCCCCCGGGGTCAGCGGGCCGCGGGCCGCCGCGATCAGGTCATAGCGGCTGTCGTGCCCGAGCTTCCCCAGGGCGGCGATGGCGGCGGGGCAGCTCTGCAGCTCGTCGAGGAAGATCAGCAGCCGCCCGCTCTCCGGCAGCCCGGGATGCCGCAGGCGCACCGCGGCGAGGAAGGTTTCCGGCTTCACCGCGCCCTCAAAGAGCAGCCCGGCCTCCGCGTCCTCCTTTAGATTGATCTCCAGGAAGCCCGGCTGCTGCTCGCCCAGGGCGCGCACTGCCGTCGTCTTGCCCACCCGGGGCGGCCCCTCCACGATCAGCGGCCGGCGCTCCGGCTCATGCAGCCACTGCCTGAGCTGATCGAGGATTTTCCGGCGCAGCATGGCACCGCCTCCATTCTCCCGCGGTTTCGTTCTTGATTCGCCCATCATGATACGGCTTTTTGGCGAAAAAGTCAAAGAAAAATGCACGCCGGGTGCAGAATGATTTGAAAAAAACGTGCCGGACCCCCATCCTCTCCGGAATGCAGGGTATTCATAAGCAAATATTCCTTCAAAAACAGCACTTGTTTTTCTCGAAAACCCAGTGTTTACAAGGCTTTCATAGTGATCGCGGTCACGCCGTTTCCTTTTCCGTCAGTTCATGGATCGGGATGAAGCCGATGCCGGCGTACCGGATGTGAATGTGCTGCATTCGGCGGCCGCTGCTCTTGTCGGGCGCGCCGACCTCGATCCGCTCAATCAGCTCTTGCAGGATCGTGCCGTCCAGATGGTCGATTTTCATCGCGCGGCCCTTGATCCGCCGGATGAACTGCTCCAGGGACTCCGCCTGCTGCTCCTGCCGGGCGATTGCTTCCCCGATCCGCATGACTTCCGCTTCCAGCTGCTTCTGCTCGGTCTTGTAGGCGGTGCTGAGCATCTCGTAGCGGGCGTCACTCAGTCGTCCGGCGGCGTTGTCCTCGTAGATCTTCATGTTCATGAACAGCCGCTTCAGCTCGGCAATCCATTTCTCGCTGCGTTCCATCTGCTTCCGCAGGCTCCGGATCTCTTCCAGGCTCCGGGCTTCGTGCTGTTCACGCATCACCCTCCGGAAATGATTCTCGTGGAAGAGAATGCAGCCGGTCACGGCCTGGATGTGCCTCAGGACGATCTGGCGCAATGCGGCTTCACGGATGTAGTGTCCGCTGCAGCCGCCCTTGCGCTTGTGCCAGGTGCTGCACTCAAAGAACGCCTGGTCCTCGCGTCCGTTTCCCTTGGCGTTGTAGTGCATCCGCGCGCCGCAGTCCGCGCAGTACACCAGCCCGGATCACTTCAGCTTCGCCATCTTCAGGAAGGTGTCTTCATCGATGATCGGAATGCCGAGTTCCCGGGCCTTCTGCAGCTTGACAGTGCCGGTGGTGGTGTCGTTGGTGATCAGATAGTTGGTCTTTTTGGATACGCTGCCGGTCAGCCGGCCGCCGGCCTTCTCGATGAACGCCTTCAGATCGTCCCGTTCCGGCCAGGTGACCAGATCGCCGGTGACCACGAACGTCAGGCCGGCCAGGGATGATGCGGCCTCGGGCGCGGTTTTTTTGCTGGCAGCACCGGGAGCTGTCTTCTTCGCAGACGCTTTGCTGGCAGTACTGGGAGTTGATTTCTTCGCGGCTGCTTTGCTGGCAGCACTGGAAATCGTATCCGTCGCAGGCGTACTCGGTTCATTCAGGGCAGAGAGCGGCAATGTGCACTCCGGGTTGTATTTGCTTGCTTTGGAGCCTTTCGGAGCGTAAATTGTGTATCCGCGGCAGCCTTCCAGGCATTGGGTTCCGGGGAGGAAGTATCGGGGATCGGGGCGGCTGACATCGTAAAGGTATTCGGTGTCAAAGAGATCCAGCGTACGGCTGCGTATGATGAGTGTTTTGATACCGGATCTTTGGAATGCGAATGCCCGGACCTCCTCGACGCTCTCAGGGAGATCCAGCATGACCAGCTTCTTGCACCGGGCGAAAGCCAATTCACCAATCGAGGCAATACGGTCTGGAATCATAACGCTTTTCAGACTGCTGCAGCCGACAAAAGCACCGTCGCGTATTTGGGTAAATCTCTTCGGAATCGTGATGTGCTCCACTTTTTGACCATTCAGGTATAAGGCGGCACCATTTGACAGCGGATTCGACGAATATGCAGCCGGATGAGAATAATTCGACACGTGATATATTCGATATTCACCAGCCGAAGGATCGTAACGCCCGGCTCTCAGATCCTTTTCAACAAGCTCTTCAGTGGATTCAAAGCGTATGGATAACCATGATTCGAGACTTTTTATGTGCACTTCTTTCAGGCTGCAGTCAAAGAAAGCGCGGTTTCCGATCTTGGTCATGCTGCTCGGAATCGCGATGCTGGTCAGCCTGCTGCAGCCCTCGAAAGCCGAACGCCCAATTCTGGTCACGGTATCCGGGATCACGATGCTGGTCAGTCCGCTGCATCCATAGAAAGCCTTCTCGCCAATGCTGGTCACACGATCCGGGATTACCACATCACCAACAGGCCCGGCGTATTTCTGCAGAACACCCCTCGAATTGATAAGGAAACCATTCTGGCTCATCTCCGAATCGGGAGTGTGCAGTTTTCTCGTAATGCTGCAGCCTTTGAAAGCATTAGCGGCTATGTTTGTTAAGTTGTCGGGGATCGTGATGATCGTGAGGCTGCTGCAGCCAGAGAAAGCGCTGTCGCCAATGCTGGTCACGCTGTCGGGGATCGTGAGGCTCCCGAGCCTGCTGCAGTCTTCGAAAGCCTCGGCGCCAATGCTGGTGACGCTGTCGGGGATCGTGATGCTCATGAGGTTGCGGCAGAAAGAGAAAGCGTTGTCGCCAATGCTGGTGACGCTGTAGGGGATTGTGATACTCGTGAGACTGCTGCAGCCAGAGAAAGCGCTGTCGCCAATGCTGGTGACGCTGTCGGGGATTGTGATGCTTTTGAGGCTGCTGCAGCCATCGAAAGCCCAGTCGCCAATGCTGGTGACGCCGTCGGGGATCGTGATGCTCTTGAGGCTGCTGCAGCCATGGAAAGCGCTGTCGCCAATGCTGGTGACGCTGTCGGGGATTGTGATGCTCTTGAGGCTGCTGCAGCCATCGAAAGCCCAGACGCCAATGCTGGTTACGCTGTCGGGGATTGTGATGTTCGTGAGGCTGCTGCAGCCTTTGAAAGCCCCCCAGCCAATGCTGGTGACGCTGTCCGGGATCGTGATGTTCGTGAGGCTGCTGCAGCCTTTGAAAGCCCCCCAGCCAATGCTGGTGACGCTGTCCGGGATCGTGATGCTCGTGAGGCTACTGCAGCCATAGAAAGCTCCATTGCCAAAGCTGGTGACGCTGTCCGGGATCACCACATTTCCGCCGTATCCTGTGTACTTGGTCAGGCATCCATTTTCATCAATTTGGAAGTCTCTCACGTCTCTCACGTTCACACACTCCTTCTCTGCCCGCTTTTGCCCAAAGCAGCCCGGCCAAACCGATGCTGCGGCAGCCTCTGCGGATATGGCAAATCCATCATCCGGTTTCTGTTCGCCTTCGACCATCCATCTCAGATGATCCCTGTAGGGAATTTATAGCACATATTTGCAGCAAAATCAATCACCCGCCGAAAAATGGCGCGGGGTTGGTTTTGCTTGCAGAGGATTTTATGAGTTAAAAAAACGTGCCGGCGCAGCTTCCGGGGGAAGGGGCAGCCCCCTTTCTCTCAGAGAAATGGGTTCCCCTTCCCCCGGCCCCCATCCTCTCCGGAAAGAGCAGCGCGGGGCTGGCTTTTTAAAGGTGAGAAACAGATTATCCGAGCGGGCAGATTCGCATCTCCAGCGGCTGCAGGCGCAGGCTCACCGGGCCGGCGGGCGTGGCGATGTCCGCGGCGATCTCCCGCTCCGCGTTGTTCATGGCCACCAGGGTGCGGTCCGCCGGGAACCAGGCGGTCTCCACCTCGGGGGCGCTGCTCAGGGAGGCGGCGGCGCCGTTGCGGCCGGTCAGGCACAGCAGCAGCTCCAGCAGCATGCGGGAGGCGGCGGGGCTCCAGCGGAAGCCGCTCAGGTAGACGGCCCTGCCCCGGCCCGCCTCGCGGCAGGTCAGCTGCGGCACGCCGCCGTCCGCGGCCCACACATGGGTATCCGGGGCGGTGACGCGCACACCGGGCCGCGCGGCCAGCGCATCCCGGCATACGGCGAAGGGCGCCTCCTCCACCTCGAAGGCCCAGGGCATATGGCAGGCGTACTGTCCCTTGTCCACATCGACGCCGAACAGGCCGCTGAGGGCCAGCGTTTCGCCGCCGCCGGACACCGCGGTGGGCTCGCCCGCGCCGATCAGCAGGCCGCCCTCATGGACGAAGCGGGTCACCTCCGCCTGCAGCTGGGGATCGCGCCAGACGTCGCCGCCGCTCCAGGCATCGCCCTGCATGCCCGCGTTGATGAGCACGTCCGCCTTGCGCAGCGCGCCGGAGGCCGCCTCCGCAAAGCTGATGAAGGATACCTCCACCGGCAGGCCGGCCAGGGCCTCGTTCAGGTGGATCAGGATGTGGCTGTCGGTCTCGTGAAAGTGGCCGGACAGCGTCCAGGAGCGCAGGCGGCCCCAGGTGTGCACGACGGCCACGCGCAGCGGCAGCACGGCCGGCGCGCCATGGCTGTGCAGCTGCTTGAGGCGGCGGAACTCGTCCGCGATGCGGGTGATGGTCTGCGTGAAGGCGGGGAAGCCCTCCGTCAGGTGCAGATAGCCGCCCAGGCCGATGCGGTCGACGCACTGCCGCGCCAGCGCCCGGCGCACGTGCAGCCAGTACTCCATGGCGTCCCGCTCCGGATGGCCGCCCTCGGAGAAGGTGGGTAGGCCGCCCAGGCCGACCGGGAACAGGTAGGGGTGAAAGCGCAGCTCGTGCACGGGCACGTCCGCCATCGCGCACAGGCGGCACTCGAAGCCGGAGAACACGCACTTGATCAGCCCGTCAAAGCCCACGGAGGCGAAATACTTCCCGCAGGGCTCCATGCCGACCCAGCTGTCGTCGTAGAACACGTAGGCCTGCTTGCCGTGGCGGTGGATGATGTCCACCAGCACCTTCGCCTTTTCGGCCACGAAGCGCTGGATGAAATCCATGTAAGCGCGCTTGGCGTCGGTGGGCACGCGGTGGGTGGCCTGCAGGAAGCCCTTCCGGATAAAGTCCTCCGCGGTCAGACGCATGCCGGTCTCCGCCTCGAAGGCGGCGAGGGCGGCCGGGCTGACGGTGAAGTCATAGCTGGCCCAGTCGGTGAAGCGGGTGCGCCGCCGCGCGTCGTCGCCGAAGATCCACACGAAGTTGTAGAACAGCGAGGTCAGCCGCACCACATCGGTCTGCGGGTTGTCCTCGCACCAGCGCTCCAGCCAGTCCTGCAGATACTGCCAGGCCAGCGGGTGGCGCGGATCCAGCTGCCGCAGGTGGGCGCTGGTCCAGTGGTTGGTGGTGTGGTTGTACATGTTGATCTCTTCCCACACGCGCCAGCACAGGAAGGAAGCGGTGTAGCGGTGCCAGGGCGTGCAGCCGGAGACGGTGATCTCCCCGTCCGCGTATTGCCAGCTCTCCCGGGGGATCCGGGCGTCCGCCGTGCGGTCCCACACCTCCCAGCAGGCGAGGGCCTCCGCCGTGTCGTTGAGGGCGAACTGCTCGTCAAAATAGCCCCGCAGCAGGGGGATGCGCACCTCCGGGCCCGCGGCGGTCACCGGGTCGGAGGAGAGGAAGGTCTGCTGCTGGCACTCCGGATGGGCCTCGGCGAAGGCGTTGTGCTCCCGGATGATGCAGATGGTGGAGTAGATGCGGTATCCGGCCTCGGTGATCTCCGGGGAGAGCTTCGTGCCGTCGCTGTCCCGGATGACGTCCGCGCCCCAGGTCTGCGCCAGCCGGAGCGTCAGTTCCTCACAGCCGGCTTCCCCGGGCAGCGTAAAATCGCCGCGCAGTTTGTTTTCTTCCATGTGCCATTCCCCCATATCGATGATTTTGCTGTCGTGATGCCTCTATTATACAGGATGACGCTGTCGGTTTCAAGCGGAAACAGCTCAGTTTCTGACGGAAAACGCCCCCAAACGGCTCTTGCTCCGCCCGCGGGCAAAATGCGCCTGCGCATGTCCTGCCGCGCATGCATCGCAAAATATTACCTCCTTCCCCCAAGGAAAGGCCTTTAGGAAAGGATAGGGGCCTGGGGGAAGGGAAAGCCTTTTCCGCCCGGAAAAGGTTTC
>CAMNHF010000104.1 GCA_946538975.1 uncultured Clostridia bacterium
ACCAAGCGTGTAGTGGACTTTCACCACCAAGCTATTGCCCATGGCGGGCGTACAACAAAGAATCAGCCGGCTGTCCTTCGGGGCGGCCGGCTTTGACGTGCAGGCAGCCCCCATGAGGAGAGAGACGATCCGCCCGGCCTCGCAGCCGATCGGGATGGGCTGGCTGCCGCGGGCTTTCATGTTCCTGCTCTGCGTATGCCCCGTTCTTTCGCCAAAGGCCTTTCAGCCGGGGCGGACGGCATCTTCCGTGATGGATTTGAAACCGGATACCTGCATGCACATCCCGCCGCACGGCCTGCGCAACGACGATTTCACGGGTTTTTTGCGTCCGTTTGTCAAAAAAGGTTTGATTTTTTCCGGGGCAGGGTGTATAATGAAGGCAACACACCGGAATCCGGTGAAAAAGGAGGAACATCATATGAAGAAACTGCTTTGCGCCGTGCTGGCGATGGCCATGCTGCTGTCGCTGGTGTCCTTTGCCTCCGCCGAGGATTACACGATCCGCATCTACTCCAACTCGAACTCTTCCGAGCGCACCACCTGGCTGATCCAGGCCGCGAAGGAAGCCGGCTTCGACATCAGCATCGACGACAACTCCGTCATTTCCGGCGACACCGCCGCCATCCAGGCCGCCAATGAGAACAAGGACGGCGACATCATCTTCGGCCTGAACGAGATCCGCTGGTCCCAGCTGGTGAACGGCCAGTATGAGAACATCTCCATCCTGGACTGGACCCCCACCTGGGCGGACAAGGTTGGCACCTACAAGTATGACGGCAAGGCCTACGGCCTGGTCATCCAGAACGTGCTGATGCTCTACCGCACCGACGAGCTGGGCACCAACGGCCAGAGCCTGAGCTTTGAGCACTGGGCGGACATCGTGAACAGCGGCTACAAGTGGTATCGCCAGGGCAAGGTCGGCGGCACCACCAACACCAACATCAACAGCGCGATGCTGTACGCCTTCACCGATCCCGCCTCCCCCGCCGGCGGCATCTCCATCGAGGGCTGGAAGACCCTGTGGAACTACTGCGCGAACGGCACCTTCACCGGCGACAGCTACGGCCTCGATCCGCTGATCCGCGGCGATGTGCAGGTCTCCACGTTCTACTCCTCCTCCCTGTACGGCAACATTGATGCCGCCGTGGAGAGCTATCCGAACCCCCTGCGCGGCACCCTGGAGCCCGAGAACTGGGCGCTGGTCGACATCAAGGACGGCACCTATTACATCGCCGAGTATCTGGGCATCGTCGACAAGCCCGGCCGCACCGAAGCGCAGACCGAGGTCGTGAAGGCCTTCGCCGAGTGGTTCGGCTCTGCCGAGACCCAGATCGCCTGGTCTGAGGAATTCGACAGCTATCCCTGCAACACCGACGCGGTCGCCGAGCTGTACGACGCGCCGCCCGCTATCTACACCCTGCCGAACTTCGCCCTGAATCAGGTCGAAGGCACCGACATGACCTATGCCGAGTATGTGGGCGCCCATTCCTCCGAATGGACCAACATCATGACCAACCTGGGCTTCTACTGGAAGGACAGCGCCTCCGCGCCGGCCGAGCCCGACTGGGACAACCTCGACTGGGCGACCCTGACCCAGAAAGCCGAATAATCCCGCCGGAAGGCAGCTTCGCGCCGAATGAGGCGCAGCCCAGGGGGCGGCTCCCGCATTGGGGCCGCCTTTTTCTCAGAGCAGGCTCCGCAGGAGGGGCATGCGCTGTTCACGGAAAAACAAATACAGGGAGATGGTCATATGATTCAGCTGAGCGACATCGTGGTCCGCTTCGGGGACTTTGAGGCCCTGCACCACATCAACGTGGACGTGCAGGAGGGCGAGTTCTTCACCTTCCTGGGGCCGTCCGGCTGCGGCAAGACAACCACCCTGCGCACCATCACCGGCTTCATCGAGCCGGCGGAGGGCACGGTTTTCATGCGCGGCAGGGACATCACCCACGTGCCGATCGAAAAGCGGAACATCGGCATCGTCTTCCAGTCCTACGCCCTCTTCCCCACCATGACCGTACACGACAACATCGCCTTCGGCCTGAAGATCAAGAAGCTGCGCAAGCCGGAGATCGAGGAGAAGGTTCAGCAGATCGCGCGCAAGGTGGACCTGTCCGACGAGCAGCTGGCCAAGGCCGTCTCCCAGCTCTCCGGCGGCCAGCAGCAGCGCGTGGCCATCGCCCGCGCCCTGGTCACCGAACCGGCCATCATCTGCATGGACGAGCCGCTGTCCAACCTGGACGCGAAGCTCCGCGTGCAGCTGCGCAACGAGCTGAAGAAGATGCAGCGCGAGTTCGGCATCACGACGATCTACGTCACCCATGACCAGGAAGAGGCCCTGACGCTCTCCGACCGCATCGCAGTGTTCAACAAGGGCTACATCGAGCAGATCGGCACGCCCAATGAGGTGTACAACCATTCCGCCACCGAGTTCGTGGCCAACTTCATCGGCGACATCAACCCGATCAGCGGCGATCTCGCCAGCCGGCTCCGCCTGGACGAGGACATGCATCACTTCATCCGGCTGGAGCGGATTGTGGTCAACGGCGCGCCGCGGAACGGCGAGTGCGTGTTCGACGGCGTGATCCAGAGCCGCGAGTATTACGGCCTGTACATCAAGTACTACATCGGCATCGGCGGCCAGCAGGTCAAGGTGATCGAAAAGAATGACGGCATCAGCATCTATGAGCCGGGGCAGAATGTGCGCGTGGGCATCCACCCGCGGGACATCATGAGCTATCCGGCCGGTGAGTAAGGAGGCCGCCATGGAGTACACGAAACGCAGAAACGGCGGCATGAGCGTGGAGAAGCTGTGGACAATCTTCGGCGGCGTACTGTTCATCTACCTCTTCATCGGCTTCATGGTCGTGCCGTGCATCAACACGCTGACCTCCATTTTCTCCGCCACGGACAAGGAAGGCAACGCCGACCCCTTCGCCGTCATCCGGTTCTTCTTTGCGGGCTCTATGCCCAGCTTTGTGTGGAACTCCGTGAAGCTGGCCATCTGCCTGATCATCACGGTGAACATCGTCGGCATCTCCATCGTGCTGCTGACAGAATACTTCGACATCAAGGGCGCGAAGATTCTCCGCCTCGGCTACATGACGACGCTGATCTACTCCGGCGTCGCCCTGGTCACCGGCTATCAGTTCCTGTATGACTCGGACGGCATGATGACCACCTGGCTGGCGCAGGTCTTTCCGAGCATGAACAAGCAGTGGTTCGCGGGCTTCAACGCGGTGCTGTTCACGATGACCTTCGCCTGCACGTCGAATCACGCCCTCTTCCTGCGCAACGCCATCCGCGGCATTGACTACAACACCGTGGAGGCCGCGCGCAATCTGGGCGCCAGCCCCTTCAAGGTGCTGTTCAAGGTGGTCATGCCCACCCTGCTGCCCACCCTGTTCTCCCTCACCGTCATGACCTTCATCACCGGCCTGTGCGCCATGAGCGCGCCGACCCTGCTGGGCTACAACTCGATCAATCCGGAGATTGTGCGTCTGGCCGGCTCCTCGGTGGCGGACGAGGCCTTCCCGCAGGCCCGCGCCGCCCTGCTGTCGGTGATCCTGGCCCTGTTCACCATCGTGCTGCTGACCGTGCTGAACCACTATGAGCGCAAGGGCCACTATCTCTCCGTCAGCAAGACGAAGGCCAAGCTGGTCAAGCAGAAGATCCAGAACCCCGTCGCCAACGTGCTGGCCCACATCTACGCCTATGTGCTCTTCATCATCTACATGACGCCCGTGGTGATGATCGTGCTGTTCTCCTTCCAGAACTGGCAGTCCATCATGAGCAAGGATTTCTCCCTCAACGGGCTGACGCTGGTCAACTATTTCGGCACCGCGGACTACTCCTACACCCGCTCCAACGGCAAGGTGAAGGTGGTGCAGGACGCGATCTCCGGCGTTTTCGCGAACGAGAAGACCATCGGCGGCATCCGGCTGTCCTTCATCATGTCGGCCGTCGCGGCGGCGCTGGCCTGCGTGATCGTCGTGATCGCGGTCAACTACATTTTCAAGCACAAGAACAAGAAACGCTCCCGCGTGGTCGAGGCCTGCCTGCTGTTCCCCTGGCTGCTGCCGACCATCCTGATCTGCTATTCGTACCGCATCTACTTTAATCAGGACATCTGGTACGTGTTCTCGAACAACCTGTACTACAAGGAAAACGTGGTCTTCCTGATCATCATGGCCTACACGGTGGTCAAGCTGCCCTTCGCGCTGCGCATGGTGAAGGCCGCCTTCTACGCCATCGACGATGAGCTGGAGGAGGCCGCGCGGAACCTCGGCGCCAGCGGACTGGTCTCCTTCCTGCGGGTGAAGCTGCCGATTGTGCTGCCCAGCGTGCTGGCGGTGTTCGCGCTGAACTTCAACGCGCTGTTCACCGAGTACGACATGAGCGCCACCTTCCATTCCAGCTACGGCACCTCCTACGCGATGGTGATTCAGGCCATGACGGACGAGGAGGGCCGCAACGGCTTCAACCGCAACGCCACCGGCCGCCGCTGCGCCTCCACGGTGTTCATCATGGTGCTGTCCGGGCTGATCCTCTATCTGGTGTACGGCGTGGGCGCCCGCGATCTGGGCGAACGCCTGGAGCGCCGCAAGAAGTGGAAGCAGCGCTGGGCCCGCCTGACCGGCAAAAATGACAAGGAAAAGGAGCTCGCCGCGTAAACCCCGGGCGCTGTCCGAAAGGGCAGCGCCTTTTGCTTGCCGTCCTCTCCCCTGCCCGGCTTATGCCGCCCGGGCGGACGGCAAGCAAAAAAACCGCCCCGAAGGACGGTCCTCGCGAACCAGCTTCAGCCTTTTCTCTCCCTGCGCCATATGCACCATGCGGCGATCACGTCCGCGCAGAAGACAAAGGACAGGATGCCCAGGACAATCGCGGCCTTTCCGCCCAGCCTGTGCGCCCTGTGCAGCTGCCAGACCGTGCCGGCGCAGAGCAGGCCCGTCAGCGCCACCGCGAGCCAGTCCATCAGCATGAGCAGCAGCGGCAGCGCGGGGAACGCAAGGGTCAGGAAGCCGATAATGAAAATCGCGATGAAGGCGGGGATCTGCGCCAGCTTGATCATCAGCGTGATCCGCCCCAGGGGCCTCTGCTCCTCTCCGCGGCACCGCTGCCACAAAAGCGCAATGCTCAGCACGAGAAACACAGCCCACAGGCCCAGGAGCACGAACAGCGGCCAGAGTCCGGCTTTGCTGAGCGCAATCACGCACAGCAGCGTCAGGTAGGGGAACAGCGTGTCAAAGATGAGGACAGCCCTTCGCACGGCGGCGGCCTCCCTCCCGCGGTTTTGTGAGGGAATCGGAAGCAGAAGTGTCTGCTGCTGATTCCCGAATATAAACATCACCCGAACCTCGTTTGGAGATCCGGGTGATGCTGCGTGGAGCATAGCGGATTCGAACCGCTGACCCCCACACTGCCAGTGTGGTGCGCTACCAGCTGCGCTAATGCCCCGTCAACAGTACGTATCTTATCACAATTCTCCGGTTTTGTAAAGGGGGTTTTTGCGATTTTTTTCATTTTTCCGCGGACACCGGGGCTTTGGAAATCAAACAAAACCAAGAGAACGGCCCCCGCCCCGGCGTGCTGCGGGACAGGGGCCATGGCGGCTCAGCGCCAGTCCAGCGGGTATTCGTTCACCGCGTACTCCAGATTACGGCCGTTTGCCTTCAGCGTGCTGAGCAGGCCGTCGATCCCGGTGTCCTTGGTCAGGGGCGTCGGGGTGAAGTCGTTGCGGTCCCGCCGCGAGGAAATCCGGATCGGGATGATGCGGAAGCCGTCGTTGGCGATATTGTCATCCCGGACGCGGAAGCGGGTCTGGAAGATGTAGCTGGTCATGTCGTCGGGCTTGCTGTTGCCGGAGAAGCAGAAGTTCCCAAGCGAATAGCAGATGTACACACCCTTGTACAGCTCGATCGGGTTGATGCGGTGGCTGTGATGGCCCAACACCAGGTCGGCCCCGCTGTCCACGGCCAGGCGGCCCATGCGGATCTGGTTCTTCGTGGGCACGTAGTCCTTCTCGTTGCCCCAGTGGAAGGAGACGATCACGATCGGATACTTCTCCTTCGCGGCCATGATGTCTGCCGGCACCTTGTCCCACAGGGAGTCATACCGGTCGATGCACAGGTAGCTCAGCATGGCGATCTGGATGCCCTTGATCTCGATGACGCCGACCTCGGTGGAGTTGGAGTACACAATGCCCACGCTGCGCAGGGCATTCTTCGTATCCTCGTACGCCGCCTCGCCGTGGTCCATGATGTGGTTGTTCTCCAGGGCCACGGCCTCGACGCCGTTGTCGGAGAGCATCGTGACATAACCTGGCGGTGCGCTGAAGAGGAACTGATTGTCCTTTTTGTTGGAGGGAATGTAGGTGGAGTCGGTCAGCGTGCCTTCAAAGTTGACGATGGTCAGATCGTCCGCCAGCAGAAAATCGCGGATATTGCGCATGGTGAAGTTGATGTCCCCGCCCTGCGCCTTCAGCTCATTGTCAAAGATGTCGGTGCGCTTGCGGCAGTCCCCGCCGATGGTGTAGTCGCCCGTGGCGCTGATCGTGATCAGAATGGAACCGTCCTCCTCGTAGATGGAGGGTGTCTCCTCCGGGTACAGCTCCTCCCAGGCGGTCAGCTCAAAATCATCCACCGCAGCCTCCATCAGGGAGGCCTCCTCCTCCTCATCCTCCGCGCAGGCCCCCGCGCAGAGCATCAGCAGGGCCAGCAGCAGGGCTGTGATTCGTCTGTTCATGGTTTGCCTCCGTCAATTTCTGCGGATAAAGGCGTGGATTCGCTCCAGCGCGATGTTCAGCTTTTCCAGGGCGGTGGCGTAGGAGCAGCGGATGTGCCCCTCGCCGCTCTCGCCGAAGGCCGTGCCCGGCACGCAGGCGATGTGCTCCTCCTGCAGCAGGCGGGAGCAGAAGGTCTCGCTGTCCATCCCCGTCGTCTCGATCGAAGGGAAGACATAGAAGGCGCCCAGCGGCTCAAAGCAGCTCAGCCCCATGCCGCGGAAGCCCTCCAGCATCAGCCGGCGGCGGCGGTCATAGCTCTCCCGCATCATCACGATGTCGTGGTAGCCGTCCTCGCGGCCGCGGCGGAGTGCCTCAATGGCGGCCACCTGGCTCTGCCGGGGCGCGCACATGATCGCGTACTGATGGATCTTGTTGATGATCTCCATCAGCTCCTTCGGCCCGCAGATGAAGCCCACGCGCCAGCCGGTCATCGCAAAGGCCTTGGAGAAGCCGTTGAGCGTCAGCGTGCGCTCCCACATGCCCGGCAGCGAGGCAAAGCTGACGTGCACCAGGTCGCCGTAGGTCAGCTCCGCGTAGATCTCGTCGTTGATGACCAGCAGATCCTTCTCCCGCACCACCTGGGCAAGCGCCTCCAGATCAGCGCGCTCCATGATGCCGCCGGTGGGGTTGTTGGGATAGGGCAGGATCAGCGCCTTGGTCCTGGGCGTGCAGGCGGCGCGCACCGCCTCCGCCGTCAGCCGGAAGCCGTTCTCCGCCTTCGTGCGGATCGGCACCGGCACACCGCCGGCGAACAGGACGCTGGGGCTGTAGCTGACATAACTGGGATCGGGCAGCAGCACCTCGTCCCCCCGGGAGACGACGGCGCGCAGCGCGATGTCAATGCCCTCGCTGGCGCCGACGGTCACCACAATGTCCGTATCCGGGCTGTAGCTCACCTGGAAGCGCGCCTCCATGTAGCCCGCGTTTTCCCGCCGCAATTCCGGCAGGCCGCGGTTGGCGGTGTACTGCGTCTCACCGGCCAGCAGGCTGGAGATGGCCGCGTTGCGGATGTGATAGGGCGTCACAAAATCCGGCTCGCCCACGCCCAGCGAGATCACGTCCCGCATGGTGGAGGCAAGGTCGAAAAAGCGGCGGATCCCGCTCGGCGGCACCGCGGCGACCTCCGGATTCACGAACCGGTCGTAATTCATGGCACAATCACCTGCCGCCCGTCATCTTTCGGCTGCGTGAAGATCACGTTGTCCTCCTTGTAGCGCTTGAGCACAAAGCTGGTCGCCGTGCCGGTCACCATCTCCAGCGTCGCCAGCTTCTCGGAGACGAACATGGCCAGCTCCTTCAGCGTGCGCGCCTCCACCAGCACCAGCAGATCATAGCTGCCGCTCATCAGATAGAGGCTCTTGACCTCGTCGAAGCCGTAGATGCGCTGCGCCACCGCGTCAAAGCCCATATCCCGCTGCGGCGTCACGCGCACCTCGATCATGGCCTCCACCCGGTCGCGATCCGTCTTTTCCCAGTTGATGGTCGGCGCATAGCGCAGAATGATGCCGTCCTTTTCCAGATTATCAATGGCCTCAGCCACCTCGGATACCGTGGCGCCGGTCATCACCGCCAGCTTTTCCAGCGGAAGACGGCAGTCCTCCTGCAGCAGATCCAGCAGGCTTGTCTCCAGTCTGGTCATCAGGTCTACCTCCTCGGCGAAAAAATTACGTTCCTATTTTACAACAGCTTGCCCCCGAAAGCAAGAGGCAAGCTGTGGATGAGACGATACCGGCCCGAGGCCGAAGAAGATGCCCGCGAGCATGTCCGGCTGCGCTTACATCGTGAAAGAAAACCTCCTCCCCCAAAGAAAAAAGGCCTTTGGGGAAAGATGGGGGTCTGGGGGAAGGAAAGCCCTTTTCGGCCTCGAAAAGGGTTTCCTTCCCCCAGATACTGCATACGATCCACAGATATGCAATTCTCCGGATGCGTCATTCGCCGTCCAGCAGCTCCGCGATGCCCTGCTGACGCCAGCCGCTGCGGGTCAGGAGATTGACGTGGTCAAAGCCGATGGCGCGGGCCAGGCGCAGCGCCTCCGGGAAGGCGCCGGCCAGCTTTTCCTTCTGGTGCGCATCGGAGGAGATGAGGATCTCGCCGCCCAGCTCCCGCAGAAAGCGCAGAAGAGGCGGCGCGGGATAGGGCACGCTGCGGCGGTTCCGGTTCAGCGCGCCGGTGTTCACCTCCAGCGGCAGTCCCTTCTCCCGGACGAGATAGGCCATCGCGTCCCTGGCGGGCGTGAGGTAGCGCGGATCCTCCTCGTCGAAAAGGCCCAGCTCCTCATTGAATCGGGCCACCAGGTCGAAATGCCCGATGAACGTGCAGGGAAAGCGATCCGCAATCCCCGCCTCGGTCTCGTAGTAGGCCTTCGCCAGCGCGTACCCGTCGCCGCCATAATAAGTGTCACAGAGGGCCTGTGTCCGGTCTGCCGTCCAGTCCACCGCCGCCGTCACGCCGGGCACGGGGCGCAGCATGTGGGTGGAGCCGATGCAGTAGTCCGCCTCCTCCAGCCAGTCCGTGGGGCCGAAGCAATCCATCTCCAGCCCCGCGAGGATCTCGATCTGCCCCGCCCAGGCCTGCTGCAGCCGGCGAATCTCCCTGAGATAAGCGGGCTTGTCCATCGGGACGCCCTCGCCCTCCGGGTCGCAGTGGCCGGAAAAGCCCAGATGCCCAAAGCCCAGGCGCAGCGCCTCCTGCACCATCTCCTCCGCGGTGTTCTTCCCGTCGCAGAAGGTCGTGTGCGTGTGATAATTCGCCAGCAGCGGCATGCTCAGCCCTCCGCGTCGCTCGTCATCTTCTCCTGCTTCACCTTGTGGTCGATCACGTGGCGGGAGGCCAGCTCCGCGCGGATGTCCTCCAGCGGGATGCCAGCCTCCACCATCAGCACCATGACATGGTAGCACAGGTCGGCGATCTCATAGACGGTTTCCTTCCGGTCGTGATCCTTGGCCGCAATGATGACCTCGGTGCACTCCTCCCCCACCTTCTTGAGGATCTTGTCCAGTCCCTTCTGGAACAGGTAGGTGGTGTAGGAGCCCTCCGGCTGATCCCGCTTGCGGCCCTCCAGCAGCTGATAGAGGCCCTCGTAGGTGAACTGTTCATCCATTTTCATCGGCTCCTTTCGCGGAGAAATCAATCCGGCAGGCGGTGTCAAAGCAGGAATCGGTGCCCAGATGGCAGGCCGGGCCGTCCTTGCGCACCCGCACGAGGATGGCATCGCGGTCGCAGTCCGCCTCCATCGTCACGATGTGCTGGTAATTGCCGCTGGTCTCGCCCTTGAGCCACAGCTCCTGCCGGGAGCG
>CAMNHF010000105.1 GCA_946538975.1 uncultured Clostridia bacterium
ATATCTCTAACTCAACTTTTTCTTTCTTTGTTGGTCTGGGAGGCTGAGTAGTAACCCCGGCTGACCGCGGCCGATCCGGAGAAGCCATATCTGATTGGACTTCACGATAAAAGGAACGCCGCGGTTCGGCAGCGTTCCTTGAAAGGACAGGTCAGAGCAGGTTCATGATGAAAACCATGAGTTCCGCAGGTACGTACTTGATGAGATTCGTCCGCAGCACAGCCTGCCCCTGCTGCAGGGCAGCCTGGAAGTCGGGGTCGTTCGCCGCGTCATCGAACGGGATCACCTTGTCCTGCTCGCCCTCGATGACAAGCTCGCTGTTGTCAATGTTCAGGCCTGTGTACCAGGTCATGCAGGGCGTCTCGCTGTCGTTCACCCGCACTGTCGTGACGGTCATGCCCTCCTGCTTGTCCAGGGAGGCCAGCTGCGTCTCCACGGTGGTTGCGGAAATGCTGCCCCGCGGCGTGGCCACCTTCTCCTCGATGGTCGTTTCGGCAGAGGTGTCGCTGGGCTGTGCACTGCGGACCGCGCAGCTGTAGCTGAGCGCTGCGGGCTGTGAGGCCGCGCGGGCAAAGCCCATCCGCTCCGGATCCTCATAGATGGCTGCCTTGAACAGGAGATCCGCCTGATCCTCCGCGGCGGCTTCCTCGGTGAGCGCATAGGTCTTCAGATCGAGGGACAGATCGGCATACCAGACGGCCTCGTCCAGGCCCGCGCCGATCACCGCGCGCAGACCGTTCTTTTCCGTCATCCCCAGGGACAGCGTCATCACCTGCACATCATCATAGTACAGGATGAAGGAGAGTCCCACCGTGCTGTCATTGGCATCGAAGACCTCCGCCACCGTCATCCGGGCCCGGTTTTCCATCGCCATCTGCCGAATCTGCTTCCGCGCGTCTTCGATGATCTGCGCGGGATTCAGCTCGGCCAGCTCCAGCATCTGCAGCGTGCCGCTCACGTCATCCAGCAGCGCGTTCAGCAGCACAGCCGCGTCCCGGTCGCTGATGTTTGCCACCCTGCGGGACACGCCGCCATCAAAGGCATCGCCGACGAACACGCCCTTCTCCACGGTTTTGGCGGTTCCCTGCCACCAGGTGTCGAAGGTTGCGCTGAGATCCTGCCACAGGTCATCCCAGTCGAAGCTGTTGAATTCCTGCAGCAGCTCAGACGGAACATAGGTCACGTCGTTCTCCATCTCCGCCGCATAGCCCGGGAAAAGGCTGCTCCGCACGATGGTGTGCCCGGTGCCGGCCTCCACCGTCGAGAGATCCACGATGGTCTTTCCCTGCAGCGCAAGCTCCTCGCGCATCGCGTTTTCGCTCCTGGCGAGGCGAAAAGTCATCGAACTGAGCAGCGCCGCCAGGCCGATGCTGAGATTGTCCTTCTTCTCGCTCTCGGACGCGCCACTGACATACAGATACTGTGCCATCTGCTCCGCGTCCGCCTCGCAGCGCACCTGCAGCCAGATGGTCTCAGCACCGCACGTGCCGCACAGCAGCATCAGCGCCGCAAGGATGCACAGGAAACGCTTCATTCGTTTTCACCTCCGCCGGTGGTGTCACTGCTGCCCTGCTGGGCCTTCACAGTCTGCACAGTCAGCAGGGTGTTGCTGATCAGATCGTTCCAAATCTCGCCGCGCTCCTCGTCCGTCATGCGGGAGATGTCCACAGCGGCCGATGTGTCCACCGCGTCAATGCTGCTCTGCGCCCTGGTCTGCAGGCGAGCCACAAAGCTGCTCAACGTGCCGCCGGGCAGCGTGCCGGTCAGGCGGATGTCCAGCTTGGTGTAGTCGTTCTGGTTGTTTGTGCTGTAGAAATCGGTGCTGGCGCGCAGCTGAATCTGGTCAAAGGTGAGATAGGTGTGGTAGGCGGGATCGTCATCGGCCACCGGCGCCTTGTCGCAGTTGATCTCCAGACCGTAGGTGGTCTTTTCATGGTGCAGGCCATCCTCGTCCACGGACTCCGTTGCGACCGAGCGCAGCAGATAGGAAGCCGCGATGTTCATCCCTTCGGTCTGCTGATAGCGGAAGGAACCGCGCACGGTGATGCTGCCGTTCTGATCGGAGTACTGATCGATCACCAGCGTGATGACGCGGCCTTCGCCCTGGAGCGTCCAGGTCTGCACGTCCAGGTTCTTTTCCATCGTCAGCGAGGTAAAGCCCCAGCTGTTCGGCATCAGCGGCAGCTGCAGGTACAGTCCGCGCTCCGCGCCCATGGTGGTCGTCTTGCGCTGGATGATGATGTTGCCTTCCAGCGGCAGCTGGTCGAGCAGCCGCTGATAATACCAGAGATAGCCCTCGCTCAGGTAGATGCTCCCCTGCTCGCCCTCCATCATCGTGTAGAGCATCTTCATCAGGTCTTCCTCGGAGAAGGCCAGGGCGAGCAGCTCCTTCATCTCCGCCTTCAGGTCGGCGGCCGGCACGGCGTAGCCCACCACCAGCAGGGACTCGCTGCCGGTCTGTTCGATCTGCGGCGTCTGGGAATAGCTGTCCAGCCACAGCTCCAGGGCCTGGGAGACGCTCTTCAGCGCGGGCTCCCATTTCTCCTGGCGATTGCTCTCCCCCACGGCCAGCATCCGGAGCAGGCCGCTGTAGAACGTGGGGTTCGTGCCGCGCTCCGCACTGGTCAGCGAGGTCAGCAGATCGCCGCGGAAGGGCATCGAATACACCGTGTTCATCAGCGCGGTGCTGGACAGATACATCGTGTCGCCCATCCGGGTGACCACGGTCTCCGCACAGGTCTCGTCATTGACGGAGGCGCTCAGGCTGTACTGGCTCCGGGTGCCGTCCCCGGGCTCAACCGTGGTGCGGATCAGCCAGGTGACGTCGGACATCGGGGCCAGCAGCTTCGCCCAATCCCCGTCGCCCTCCACGCGGAAGCGCATGTTGGCGGCGATGCCGTTCTTTTCCGCCTGGTTGATGAACTTTTCCAGCAGGGTATAGCTGCCCAGCAGGGATTCGGCGCACGCCGTGCTCATCAGCATGCAGAGAACCATCAGGCCACAGATCCATTTTTTCATCGTGGTATTCCTCCGGCTTACTCGCGCGGATCGCTCCGCGTTGATTGTCTGGCTGCCTCTGCGGCGGCTTCAACGACCTGCTCCCAGCCCGGCAGCTCCTGGCTGAGGAACAGCGTGTCCTCCGGCGGCAGCAGTACGGCATGACGCACAAAGGCTGTCACGAAACGGCTCGTCAGCGCCTCGGCGCCGCCCTCCATCATCTCAAAGCCGGACTGGCCGGCACGGAAGGCTTCGGCCCGCAGCGCGTCCATCGGGTTCAGCGTCAGGTGAAAGTCCGCTGCGAAGCCCGGCCGGTCATCCGCCGCACAGGAGACGGACAGGGTGCCCTCGCACAGCGCGCTTTCGGTGGAAAAGCGCAGCGAGGGGGTCAGCGTCCATTCCTCCTTGCTGCTCTCGCCGCCGGAGATCCTTCGGCTGACCTCGATGGTGCCGTCCACCGCGTTGTCCTTCTGCGTAAGGTCGGCCTCGGCATGGGTGATCGTCACCTGGCGGCCGACGCGCTGGTTGTATTCCGCGGATACCTTGCAGCTGAGGCCGTTCTTGCCTTCCTTGATGGTGCGGGTCACGGTCACGTTGTTGCGGTTGCCGCCGCCGGAAGGCGTCTTGAGGACGAAATTGTCCTGGATCTTTTCGCCGCGCAGGATTTTCCACGTCATGGAGATCTCGCGCTTGGTGCCGTCGGGATGATTGCAGTTGCCGCGGTAGGTCACGCGCAGCAGGGCTTCATCCTTGTCGGTCAGCACGGTCAGCGTCTGCCGCCCGGTGAACGTGATGCTGTCCAGCGCAGTGTACAGGAGGCCTGTCGGACAGTCCTGCAGCAGGCGGTTCTTCCAGTCCTCCGTGTCCTCCTTTGCGATGACCAGCGACCAGGTCTTTGCGCTTTTCCCGTATCCGCTGACGGTCACGGCGGAGTTTTTGAGCTCCCAGTCCACGCTGCCGTCCGCCATCAGATTCCGGATGAGCTCCTCCAGCTGCGGCGGCAGGTGCAATACATCGTATTGCAGGAAGTCATGCAGCATGCCGCTGCTCACCTCCTGCCCCAGCAGCTCCGTGCCACGGCCCGCATCCAGCGAGACCGCGGCGCCGCCGGACACCGCCATGCTGGAAACCGCGTCCCCCTGCCGCTTCTCGATCAGGCGCAGCAGCTCCTCGCCGTCCATGGAGAGGCACAGCGCGCCCCAGGAGCCCTCGTCCTCGGGGATCAGCACCAGCTGGGCGGACAGATGCCGGATCAGAGCATTCAGATTGCCCAGCCGCTCCTCGCCCAGGGGCATGAAGGCCTTCAGCTCTGCGGTCAGCTCCACCTGCAGCGGCTCTGTTTCCACCTGCAGCCAGTCAAAGCCGCTGACGAACTGCGTCTGTGCCGCCGCGCCGCTGAGCATCAGCAGCATGGCCGCCGCAAGGCACAGCAGCCTGCGCAGCGCCCCCATGGCTCATCCCTCCCCGTCCAGCCGCTCCGCGTAGGCCAGCAGCGCCGCCCTGACCTCCGCGGGGTCTGTCATCTGATTGATCTGGCTGCGCATCTGCGCCGCACCGCGCAGCTTGTGCAGATACCAGCCGATATGCTTGCGCATCTCGCTGACGGCGATGCGCTCAGGCTTCCAGGCCAGCAGCATCTCATAATGCCGCAGCGCCATTTCCACTTTCTCCCGCGCCGTCGGCAGGCGAATCTCTCCGCCCTCCATGGCGGTGCGGATCTGCCGGAACAGCCAGGGGTTCCCCAGCGCGCCCCGGGCGACCATCACCCCGTCCACGCCGCTCACACGGACGCGGCGCAGGGCATCCTCCGCCGAGAAGATGTCGCCGTTGCCGATGACTGGCACACGGACAGCTTCCTTCACCCGGGCGATCTGTGTCCAATCGGCCTCGCCGGCATACATCTGCGTGCGGGTGCGCCCATGGACGGCAATCTCGCTGACGCCGCAGTCCTCGGCCATGCGGGCCATCTCCACGACGTTGATATGGTCCGCATCCCAGCCCAGGCGGAACTTCACGCTGACCGGCAGCGCAGATGCCGCGACCACCTGCCGCAGGATGCGTTCCGCGTTTTGAGGCTCGCGCATGAGGCCCGCACCTTCCCCGGAGGGCGCAACCTTGTGGGCCGGACAGCCCATGTTGATGTCAATGCCGTCGAAGCGGCCGATCCGGCTGAGTTCTCCCGCAGCCCGCGCCATCATGTCCGCATCCTTGCCGAACAGCTGCAGCGAGAGCCGGCCCTCGGCGGGATGGCGTTCCAGCAGGCAGGTCATCGCGGTCGATTTCGGCGCATAGACATAGCTGAGCGCGCTGACCATCTCCGTGCACGCGGCGTCGCAGCCCTGCTCAAAGCAGAGCAGGCGGAAGGGCCAGTCGGTGATGCCGGCCAGCGGCGCCAGGCGGATCTGCATCATGCTTCCAGCTCCTGGGCCAGCACGGTCTGGCCGATGGCCGATTCCGCGCAGGGCACCAGGTTCACCAGACGGGTTTCGCCCTCCGTGCGCGGTCTGACCGGCACGTCGCCGCGCCGCAGATCCTCCGGCAGAATCCGCCGGACCTGCGCTTTGACCTGTCCGTCCTCGATGAAGGGATCGCCCTGCAGCGCCCATTCCGCGCCGATTTGCGCCCGGAGCGGATCGCCGCCCAGAAAGGCCGCCGTCCCCTGGTGATACCAGAAAACGGTGCGCAGCCCGCGCGCCAGGGAGATTCTGATGGTGCCGCCGGCGCTCAGCGGCAGCGAAACGGTGCTGCCTGCCGTGCGCTGTTCGGTTCCGTCCGCGGCGGTCACGGTCATCAAGCCCGCCCAGATCGGACGGCTGATCACCAGCAGCCCGGAGGCCGCGGCACTCAGCTGCGCCTGGATGATCCACTGCTCACAGGCACAGTCTGTCATCTCCCGCTTCAGGGTGAAGGCCGCTGTCCCATCGCCCATGGGAACGCGGAAGCTGCCCTCCATGGTCAGATGCAGCGCTACACCGTCCCTGCGCATGGTCAGCGCAGCGGATGCCGCCTGCCCGAGGCCGTTCAGCAGGCGCACCGTGCCGTGCAGATCGGCCCTGCGATGCTCCTGCTGCTCCTGATTCGCCTGCTGGCCATCAAGCAGGTCATCGCCGGCGAAACAGCCGCAGGCCGCGCCGCGCAGGATGTTCTCCGCCTCGGCATCAGCCCAGTCCTCGCCCTGCAGCATCGCCGCGGCAAAGCACTGCAGCCAGGCGCCCACAGAGGCAGTGCTCACGCGCTGCAGGGGATTGCGGCCCTCCAGCATGGGCGCCGCAGTGGTGCCGCCAATCGGCAGGCCATGGAAGCGCTGAATCCTCCCCCAGCCGTTGCGCCCCGCCACGTTTTCGCTGCGGCTGCCGGAGAAGCAGCTCATCAATCCCGTGGCGCGGATCCCGTCGGCCAGGCTTTCCGCGGACCAGCTGAGCTGCTGCCGGCGGGGCAGGTGCTCCAAGCCGTCCGGGTTGGCCTTGCGGCAGGGGCGCTGCTCGTTGAATACGGCCAGCGTGGTCGCCCAGTCCGCACAGCCGCTGCGCAGCGCTTCCCACAGACGGAGAGCCGCTTTTTTGCCCGTCACAAGATAGTAGGTCCGCAGCAGCTCCAGCAGATCGGCCGGGTTTTCGCGGATCGCACCGCAGGCTGTCAGCTCCTCCGCCGCATGGGCGTTCAGCCAGCCGGCGACAGTCTGCAGATAGCCCACATCCGCCGTCCACTCATAGGCCGCCATGGCCGCGCAGGCCACGGCCAGCGACGCGGGCAGCTCCTCCGGGAAGGCTTCGCAGCGGTGCAGGGCGGGCAGCAGCCGCTCCGCCGCAGCCGGCAGACCCTCCGCGGCGAAAAGGCGGATGCAGCCGCACAGCAGCCGGCCCTGATCCTCGCTCCAGTCCGCACAGGCGCCCATTTCGGCGAGAAATGACTCCGCGGACTTGCGCAGGGCGGCCTTGACCGGGTGCTGCACCGTGAACTGTCCGGGACGCAGGGCCGCCTCACGCAGGCTGGTCAGCGGCGCTCTTTCAAACAATGGCTTAATCGGCAATCGAAACGCTCCTTCATGGCAGCCGCCGGCCGCCTGTCACATTCTGTGCTTTCCTATTATATCGGATTCGTCCTGTTTTGACAAGTTTCTGGCGAAATCTGCCGGATTCCGCGCGTCAAAGCCGCTTCAGCGTCAGGCTGACGGAGGCCGCGTCCCGCTGAGGCAGATGGATCGCGAGGCCGCTGTTCATCAGCTCATCGCCGCCGTACACCTCGCCTGTCTCTTCGATGCGGTATTCACACTCAGCTTGCAGGCCCCGCAGACGCAGCAGCGGATCGTCCGTGTTCGGCTGGCTCAGATCGCGGGTGAGCATCAGCACGGCCTCGCTCCCGTCCTCCGCGACGGTCAGCCAGGCGGTGTCATGTCCCTCGTACGGCGAGAGCAGGCGGTGGAAGCGGCCGTAGAGCAGGGTTTCGCGCAGCGCCTTCACGCGGGTGATGCCGGCGCGCACCTGCGCGATTTCCTCCGGACTCAGCCGGTTCAGATCCAGCTCAAAGCCGAAGCAGCCGCTCATCGCGACATTCATCCGCGCGTCGATGCCGGTGATCCGGCCGGTCTGGTGGTTCGGCACCGCGCTGACGTGGCTGCCCATCGCGAAGGGCGGGAACACCAGCGACGTGCCGTACTGGATGCGGCAGCGGCACAGGGCGTCCGTATCATCGGAGCACCAGGTCTGCGGCATATAGTACAGCATGCCCATGTCGAAGCGGCCGCCGCCGGAGGAGCAGCTCTCGAAGAGCACGTCGGGGAAGTCCCGCGTCAGCCGCTCCAGCACACTGTACAGGCCCAGCATGTAGCGGTGCGGCAGCTCCTTCTGCTTTTCCGGCGGAAGCATGGAGGAGCCGATGTTGGAGAAGTTGCGGTTCATATCCCACTTGACATAATCAATCGCGTTCTCCCGGAGAATGTCCGCCACCGCGTGGTACATGAATTCGCACACGTCCGCGCGGGAAAGGTCGAGAATCAGCTGGAAGCGGCCGGTGATCGGCTCGCGGCCGTCCACATGCATCGCCCAGTCCGGATGAGCGCGGTACAGCTCGCTGTCGGGCGAGATCATCTCCGGCTCAAACCAGAGGCCGAACTTCAGTCCCTTTGCGTGAACCTTCTCCGCCAGCGCGCCCAGGCCGCCGGGCAGCTTGCGCCGATCCACAAACCAGTCGCCCAGGGAGGTGTGATCATCGTCCCGGTGGCCGAACCAGCCGTCGTCCAGCACGAAAAGCTCCACGCCGACTTCCGCGGCCTTGTCTGCGATGGCCAACAGCTTCTCCTCATTGAAGCCGAAATAGGTGGCCTCCCAGTTGTTCAGCAGGATCGGCCGTGCCGCATGCGCCCAGCGTCCGCGCACCAGATGGCTGGCGCAAAGGCGGTGGAGGTGGCTGCTCATGCCATCCAGCCCCTGATCGCTCCAGACCAGCACGGCCTCCGGCGTCTGGAAGGCGGCGCCGGGCTCCAGCTGCCAGCTGAAATGGCGGTCATTCAGCCCCAGCAGCACGCGGGCGCAGTCGCGGGGATCCACCTCCACCCCGGCCTGGAAGCTGCCGGAGTAGACCAGCGCGGCCGCGGTGACCTCCCCCAGGGCTTCCGTGGTCTCGGGCCGGGCCAGGGCAAGGAAGGGCGAGGTGACCAGCGAGCTGGCGCCGCGCAGGCTGTACACGCCCTGCATGCCCGGCACAAGGCGGCGGCGGACGATGGCGCGCTCTCTGGCCCAGTCGCCGGAGAGGGTGATGAGGTCATAGCGGCTGTCCGGGAGATCCAGGCACAGGCTGACCGCCCGCTCGATCTCCAAGGCGTCCTCGCCGCGGTTCACAAAGCGCGCACTGCGGGCGATGACGTCGCAGTCGTCAAAGATGGTATAGCTGAGCGCCACATCAAGCCGCAAAAGGCTGTCCCGGAGATGCACCACGGCGGTCTTGCACGCCTCGCCGAAGGTGGCGGGCAGGCCCTCCAGCGCCGGCTTGCCGTCCAGCGTTTCCACCCGCTCGACGCGCAAATCACAGGTTGCGGTGCCGTCCTTGCGCCGGACAATCACAGCGCCCTCCCGCATCTCGCCCAGTCCGTAGGCGGGATACTCCTGCGGCGTGTGATTGAGGGCACAGTTCTGCACGTCAAAGCTGCCGTCCCCGGGCAGACCGTGCCGCCGGAGCACGGACTGCGGATGCATCTGCCGCAGGCGCCGGCCAAAGTACAGGTGCGTCAGGAAGCCGCCCTGCGCGATCCCCATCACATAGCTGATGCGGCTGTTGCGCAGATGAATCATCTGCTCGCTTACAAGAATCTCCGCCATGCCAAAAGCCATCCTTTCACAGGAAATCTTTATAACAATTCGATGAGGGCCGTGGCTTTCCTGCCGAGGGAGGAAAAAACAGGCCTGCGATTTGGCGGCGGGTGTGCAGGAATAACGAGCCCGGCGGCGAATACCATGGAAAAATCTGCTTCTGGAGGGATGCATCATGCTGTTGATTCGCGGCGGCCACATCAAGACCATCACAAACGGCGATCTCCCCGTCGGCGACATCCTCGTCGACGGCGGGAAAATCACGGCGATCGGCGAACATCTCGACGCGCCGGAGGGCTGTGAGATCTTCGACGCCACCGGCTTTCTGGTCACGCCCGGTTTTGTGGACGCCCACACGCATATCGGTCTGGACGAAACGGCCATCCGCTGGGAGGGCGCGGACTACAACGAGATGTCCGATCCGGTCACGCCGGAGATGCGCGGCATCGATGGGCTGAATCCCATTGACGAGGCCTTTCATGAGGCGCTGGCGGGCGGTGTGACCACGGCTGTCACCGGCCCCGGTTCGGCCAATGTGGTGGGCGGTACCTTCCTCGCGGTGAAACTGTTCGGCAAGTGCGTGGACGAGATGGTCGTGCGCAATCCGGTTGCGATGAAGGTGGCCTTCGGCGAGAATCCCAAGGGCTGCTATGGCCAGAACGGCCGCAAGGAGCCGGTCACCCGCATGGGCGTCGCGGCCCTGCTGCG
>CAMNHF010000106.1 GCA_946538975.1 uncultured Clostridia bacterium
TGCTCTCCGCCTCCATGTCCACCCTGTCCTCCCTGGTGCTGACCTCCTCCTCCACGGTCACCCTTGACCTGCTCAAGGGCCGGATCATCAAGGAGATGGATCAGAAGAAGCAGCTGTTCATCATGCGCGTGCTGATCGTGGTGTTCATCGCGATTTCCGCGGCGATCGCCATCGTGCAGGCCAGCTCCTCCGTGGCCTTCATCGCGCAGGCGATGGGCGTCAGCTGGGGCGCGATGGCCGGCGCCTTCCTCGCGCCCTTCCTCTATGGCCTGTACTGGAAGCGCACGACCAAGGCTTCCTGTGCGGTGTCCTTCTGCTTCTCCAGCGTCTTCATGACGCTCGCGATGCTGATCAACCTGGGCGTGATGCCGAACTTCCTCGGCGCGCTCAACAACCCGATCTATGCCGGCGCCTTCTGCATGCTGGCGGGGTTGGTGATTGTCCCGCTGGTCAGTCTCGTGACGCCCCGGCCGGATCAGAAGACCGTCGACTTCGCCTTCTCCGCCTACGACCGCAAGGTGGTCGTGCCGGCCCGCGAGGCGCTGGGCGACGAGCACAGCAACTGATCCTCCGATCCTTCGTTATGCCAAAAGCCGCGTCCTCTTTCGCAGACGGACGCGGCTTATTTGTCGGATCTTGATTGATGAAGAGGCAGATCAGCAGACGCCGCTCAGCCTCGTCACGAAATCGCTGATGATGTCCCGCCAGTTGGCGGCGTTTTGCAGCTGGCGCTCCATGCGGCTGAGGGCGACGGAGCGGTCCGGCTCGGGCAGCTCCAGCTCGCGCAGGACGGCGGCCATCGCTTCGACGCGCTCGACGCCCTCGCGGTGATCGTCGAGGATGCGGCGGGCCAGCGTGCGGCCGTCGCGCATGACATAATCCCAGGGCAGGCGGTGGTAGAACAGCAGCTGCTCGTCGGGGCAGACGGCGGGATCGGCGTACTTCGCGGCGATCTCCGGCGGCTGCTGGCGGGTGAAGCCGGTGCCCTTCTCCGTGCGGTCGATGCCGATGCCGCTGCGGTCGGCGCGGTGATAGGTGCCCCAGGGGCTGTACTCATAGCCCCAGGGATCGGGGCCGTAGTGATTGTGCGGGGTGATCATCCAGCCGATGCCCAGTGGCGCCGTGTACTGCTCGTAGATGCTGCGGCTGTTCAGCAGCATCAGGCAGAGCGCGTCCTCCTGGTTCTCCGGCAGGGCATAGGTGAGGCGCGCCCAGGTGCGGATGACCTCCTCCGGCGAGACCTCAGGATCCCAGGCGTAGCGGCCGAAGCCGTAGAGATTCACCGCGGCGAAGGGGTGGCCGCACCAGTTTTCATCCCGGCCCAGGTTGCTGACCGCCGCGACGGCTGCGGGCAGGGAGACGGGCAGCTCCGTCTGCCATTCCCGCCACATGGGGTTCATCGCGTAGAGGTCGATCTGCTGGCCGGTGTACTCCTGCGCCAGCTGCACCTCCAGGGCCAGGCGGGTGTGCGGCATCGCCCAGAAGGTGGGCGAGATCGGCTCCCGCACCTGGAAGTCGAAGGGGCCGTTCTTCACCTGCAGGATCACATTGTCGTCGAACTGCCCGTCCAGCGGGGCGTAGGTCTCATAGGCGGCCATGGGGCGGTCGGTGTGGGTGTCGCGCCAGTCCTGCAGGCAGTTGTAGACGAAGGCGCGCCAGACGAGCACGCCGCCGTGAGGCGCCAGCGCGCGGGCCAGCATGTTTGCGCCTTCCGCGTGGCTGCGGCCGTAGGTCATCGGGCCGGGGCGGTGTTCGCTGTCCGCCTTGACCAGGAAGCCCGCGAAATCCGGGATCGCCGCCCAGACCGCGTCGGCGCGCGCCGTCCACCACGCGAGTACCGCGGGCGAGAGCGGATCGGCCGTCTCCACGCCATAGCGCAGCGGCTGCGAGAAGTCGATGGAGACCATCAGCCGCACGCCGAAGGGGCGGAAGGCAGCGGCCAGCCGGGCCAGCTCCGGCAGATCCTCCGTGATCAGCCGCGCGCCCTCCTCGCCGACATTGACATTGTTGATGCACAGCACGTTCAGCCCGACAGAGGCCAGCATCCGGCCCAGCTGGGCGATGCGCTCCGGCTGCCAGGCCATCCGGCCGCCCTCGAACCACAGGGAGCGGCCCGCGTAGCCGCGCTCGATCGTGCCGTCGGGATTGTCCCAGCAGTCGATCATGCGCAGGGTGTAGCGCGGCTGCTGCACGCCACGGGGCAGGCAAAGGCCGGTCTTCCGGGCCGCCATCAGGGCATAGGCGCCGTAGAGCAGGCCGCGGCTGCCGCCGTGCACCACGGGGCGGCCGCCCTCCTCCACGATCTCCCAGCCCTCGCCCAGCGCCGCGTCTTCACGCAGACCGGCGTCCAGGCCGGCCAGGCGCAGCTCCTCCCGCGCGGTTTCCGCCGGGGTTGCGCAGCCCTGGGGCAGAGCCTGCCAGTTCCGCAGCCATGCGTAATTCATTTCGGAAGACTTCCTTTCTGACGGTCAGATTACAGGTACATGGACGGGTCGTAGCCGTCCTCGGGCTCGGTCCGGACCGGGCGCAGGGTGAAGTGCACGACGGCAAAGCGGCCAAGGCTGAGCTCGGCGGCGATCCCGTCCTCCGCGTCAAAATGGCGGGTCGCGCACAGGGGCTGCGCCGCGCCGCGCAGGAAGGCCAGCTCCTCCTCCGTGGGATTGGCCGGCTGGCCCATGTCCAGCCAGCAGCGCAGGGGATTCGCGTGATGCTCGTCCACCGTGCGGGTCTGCAGCACGTACTCGCCCTGGCCGGGGAAGGACAGATCCAGCGTCATTGCCTCGTCGGAGAGGTTCCAGGCGATGCCCTCCCAGCTGCCGTCCGGGCGGCGCATGACCAGGCAGCTGTCGTCCCGGTGGGCGCACTCGCCGCGCAGGTTGTTGAAGAAGGAGAAGGCCCAGAGCGTGGGCTTGGGCACGCAGCCGTCGGCCATCATGCCAAAGCCGCCGTGGAACAGGCTGCAGGGCACGCCGGTCTCCTCGAACACGTCGCCGAAGGTCCAGTAGCTGTAGACCTCCGCCACCTCGCCGAAGCGGGAGAGCAGATGGGCCATCAGGGCGGCGTTGTACAGGGTGTCGTGCACGGGGCAGCGCGGGTTGTAGGAGCTGTTGAACTCCGTGACGTGCATCGGCAGGCTCTTCCAGCGCGGGAAGCTGTCGATGATCTCCCGGGTGCCGCGCATCTCGGCGATGGTCTCGTCCACCTCGCACATCGTGTGGTAGATGAAGCGGCCGGTATGGGTCGGCATGTGGGCCATGTAGGCGTGGCGGCTCACAAAGTCCAGCGGCAGCTCCTTCTCCTCGCAGAAGGCGAGGAAGTCGCGGATCCAGCCGGGGGTGCTGTCGCCGCCGCAGACCGCGGGCCCGCCCACCTGCATCCGGGGCAGGATCTCCTTCACGGCCTTCGCGGTGATCTCATACAGCCGCAGGTAGCCGGGCTTGTCCGCCTGGAACCAGAAGCCGGCCAGGTTGGGCTCGTTCCAGATTTCGCAGGGCCAGCCGGAGACCTCGTCCTCGCCGTAGCGCTCCTTCAGGTGGCGCAGCGTGGCCTGTACAAGCCGGATCCAGGCGCCCTCGTCCTTGGGCGGCACGGTGTGGGCCTGGTAGTAGAAGAGGGTCTGCGGCTCCTTGGCCAGCGCGCCCGGCATGAAGCCCAGCTCCAGATAGGGCCGGATGCCGCAGCGCAGGTAGGCGTCCACCACCCGGTCCAGGTAGGTGAAGCAGAAGCCCTCGTGCTCGACACCCTGCGGATCGGTCCAGTGCTGATAGATGCCCATATCGTCGCAGAACAGGCCGTGGCCGCGGATGAAGCGGAAGCCGCAGAGCTTCTGCACCTCCTGCAGCTGCCGCTGGTACTCCTCCTGCAGGGCCAGGCCCATGCGGCCCGTGCCCACGCAGGCCGCCGAGAAATTGCGGAAGGCCGCGCGGGCCTCCGCCGTCAGGTGCACTTCATGGCGCATGGCAATGCTCTCCTTCTCTGCCGGCAGGGCTCAGGCTTCCCCGCCCGCGATGCTGTTGATGAACTGCTGGGCGCAGCGGCCGGAGATGCCGCCGTGGCGGATCTCGAAGCGGTTCGCGGCGGCGAGCAGCTCCTCCTCGCTCAGGTGAATCTGCGGATAGCGGGCGGCGATGCCCTTCACGATCTCCTCGAACAGATGGCGGTCCGGCGCGCTGTAGCGCACGGCGCAGCCGAAGCGGGCCGCCAGGGACAGCTTCTCCTCCACGGTGTCGCTGCGGTGGATGTCGCCGTCGTGCTCCATGTCGTCCCGGTCACGCCAGGTCTCGCGGATCAGGTGGCGGCGGTTGGAGGTGGCGCAGAGCATCACATTGGTGGGCCGCGTCTCCAGGCCGCCCTCGATGACCGCCTTCAGGTGCTTGTACTCCACCTCGTGCTCCTCGAAGGACAGGTCGTCGATGAAGATCACGAAGCGGTAATGCCGCTGCTTGACGCGGCTGATGATGTCCGCCAGGTACGGGAACTGGTGCTTGTAGATCTCGATCACGCGCAGGCCCTGCGTCCAGTATTCGTTCAGCAGCGCCTTCACCGAGGTGGATTTGCCGGTGCCCGCGTCGCCGTAGAGCAGCATGTTGTTGAAGGGCCGGCCGCGCAGGAAGGCCTCCACGTTCGCCCGCAGCTGCGCCTTCTGCAGTTCATAGCCGATGAGATCCCGCAGGGTGACGTCGTCAAGGTTGTTGATGGCGATGAACTCCGGCTCCCCGTCCGCGATGCGCACGCGGAAGGCGCGGTTCATGCCGAACAGGCCCGCCCCGCACTGCGCGAGATGGCCGGAGACCAGCTGCAGCACGGTCTGCGCGTCCGGGGCCGCCGCGATGGCGCGGGAAAGGGCGCGCACCTTCTCGCTGACCTCCCGGTTGTAGGAGCCGGCCTGCTTGCGGATGGCGCGGTAGTGGGTCAGCCGCGAGAAGCAGTCCACGCCCAGCGCGGCCTCCAGCGGGCTGAAATCAAAGGTGAACAGCTGGCGGAAGATCTCGAAGTCCGCCGTGGCGATCGCGTTGATGCTGCCGTCTCCCAGCCCGTTCCGCTCGCAGGTCAGGCTGAAGGAGTTCAGGTGGTCGATCATCACGAAGGTCAGATAGTTCTGCCAGAGGTTCTCGTCGAAGCCGTAGGTGGTGGCGATGTCGAGCAGGCGCTTCACCTCGGCGTGGACGCGGTGCACCAGCGTGTCCCGGTCGCCCCCGGGCAGATCGCGGCAGATGGCGCTCAGCCGCATCAGCACGCTGTCCGCGGGCAGGTCACTGTAGAGCACCAGGCGGGAAGTCAGTCGATACATCGTGATCCTCTTTCTCCGGGCGTTCAGTCTTTCTCAGGCGTTCTGCTCACGAACCGCGGCGATGGTCTTGCCGTGGAAGGTGACGCAAAGCGGCGTGCCCTCGGCCCAGTCCGGCCAGCTCTTCTCCGCGTCGGCGTAGAACATGCGGTCATAGGGGCGGCCGGTATCCTCGTCCGTGCAGACCACCTGCATCGTGCGGTAGACCACGCCGTCCACCGTGGACAGCTCCTCCGACAGGCTCGTGAAGGTGCAGGCCGTCTCGTGCCTGATGCCGTGCAGCACCTGCTGCAGCATCTTTTCATAGCAGTGCAGCGGCTTGATGAACAGATCCCAGCCCGCGATCAGCAAAATGCCCAGGGCGATGGTGGCCCCCGCCGCGACGGGATAGCTGCGCCGCAGCGCCCCCCAGACGATCACGGCAAAGAGCACCGCGCCCGGCACGCCGATGGCCAGCCAGCGCCGCTTCTGCTGCCCCCGCACCGCCTCAATCTCCGCTTCCGTATACATGCCGCACCTCCAAACGCCCGGCTCGCCGCAGGGCGCTCAATTCCCATTCATCATAGCGAATCAGGGAAGGAAAGTCAATAGAATGGGAAACGAACGGGGTCGGGCAGAAGCGGGTATGCTGATAGCCGCAGCCCCAAGCTGCTCTTTCCGGAAAGAAGGGGTCCGGGGGAGGAAACCGCTTTCTCTCAGAGCGGTTTCCTTCACCGGCTTTTCGCGCACCCGTCCCACGCAAAAGCCCCGCCGGGCTTGCACCGGGCGGGGCGGGGTTCGGTCAGGGCTTACTCGCCCAGGGAGGCATGATAGGCAGCGTTGTACTCTTCGGTGATCATCGCGCCGCCCTCATCGCTCCACTGCTGCCAGGCAGCACGCAGGCCGTCTTCGTCGATCTGCATGGAGATGTACTGCACAGCGGCGTCGGAGATGATCTGGTCGAGCATGGAGCCGAAGGCCACGTAGGTCTCGCTCACGAACGGATAGCAGGGGTTGGTCACAGCATACTGGCCGTAGGTGCTGTTGAAGTCATTGTACTCCTGGCGCAGCGCGGTCAGCTTGGCGGGGATGCACAGGTCGCCGGGCACGTTCATGCCGAGCTGGTTCAGGGAGTGCTGGATCAGGTGGATCTGCGCGGTCACGTCGCTGCCATCGGCGGGCGCGGCCAGGCGGTAGCCATCTTCATCCAGCCAGTAGGTGACGTCCTGCACGCCCCAGTTGAGGAGCATCTGGCCTTCGGGGCCGTTGCACCAGTCGAGGAACTTCACGACCTTGGGCAGGTCAGCTTCCTTCACGGCCTTGGTCACGACGACCTCGCCCGCGAAGCCGGGGTTCTGGGGCCAGATGGTGATGGAGCCGTCAGCCTTCTTCAGGCCGGGGATCATCGCGAAGATCTGATCGGTGACGCCCTCGTTGGTCTCGAACCATTCCTGCTGACGATAGCAGTTGTCCAGGCAGTCAAAGCGCATGTAGGCCTTGCTGGTGCGCTCGATGCTGTCCCAGTTGGTGGAGTCGATGGTCACGAAGTCGGGGTTGATGCCGCCGATCTCATACAGATGGCGCAGCCACTTCAGGCCTTCCAGGTAGGCGGGGTCTTCATGGGCGGGATAGATGTTGCCTTCCGCATCGATGCCCCAGGTGTTGGGCGCGCCGAAGGCGCAGGTGATGATGCTGATGGTGCCGGCGGTGTAGGAGACCATGTTCAGCGCATAGGCGTCATGCTCCTTGCCATAGGCGGCCAGCGCCTCGGCCAGGGCGGTCAGCTCTTCGATGGTCTCGGGCTCCTTCTCGATGCCCGCTTCCTTGGCGATGTCGCTGCGGTAGTAGATGCCGGCGCGGGGATACGCACGGGAGCGATAGATGCCATAGATGCGGCCGTCCACGGAGACGTTGTTGTACACGCCCTCGGGGCCCGCGGCCAGGTAGGGATAGTTTTCCGCGTCCTTGACGAAGTCGGTCAGATCCCAGAAGGCGCCGGCGCGGGCAGAGTTGATGATGGAGGTGCCGCGCGCGTCGGTCAGGGAGATGACCATGGGCTGCTTCTCGCTCGGGTCAGCCAGCGTGGTGTTGATCGTGTTGCCATACTCGGAGTTGGCAGCGAAGGTCACCTTCAGGCGAACGCCGGTGGCCGCCTCGATGGCGTCCAGCACCGGGTTGTTCTCGGTCTGGAAGTCCTCGGTGGAGTAGAAGTCCGGCAGCAGCACGGTCAGCTCGAAGGGCTCCTCGGCCGCCGCGAAGCTCGCCATGGACAGCACCATGACCAGCGCCAGGAACAGGGAGATGAGTTTCTTCATGGGGATACCTCCTTTTATTTTGATCACGGCTTTCCAGCCGCACATCACGGTTTCATGCCTGCGTCAGCCCTTCAGCGCGCCCACCATGACGCCCTTGACGAAGTACTTCTGCAGGAAGGGATACACGCACATGATCGGCACCGTGGAGACCACGATGACGGCCATCTTGATGGACTGCTCCGGCGGCTGGACGAAGTTGGGATCCAGCGCGTTCAGGTCGCCGGCGGATGCGTTGGCCAGAATGATGATCTCGCGCAGCAGCACCTGCAGCGGCCACTTCTCGCGGGCCTGGGGCATGTAGATCATGGCGCCGAAGTAGGCGTTCCAGTGGCCGACCGCGTAGAACAGGCCGAAGGTGGCCAGCACCGGCAGCGACAGGGGCAGCACGATGCGCCACAGGGTGCCGATGTCCGTGCAGCCGTCCAGCTGCGCGCTCTCCTCCAGCTCGGCGGGGATGCCCTGGAAGAAGTTCTTCACGATCATCATGTTGTAAGCGGAGATCGCGCCGGGCAGCAGGACGGAGAGGTAGGAGTTCTTCATCTGGAGCATGTTGGCGATGACGATGTAGCCGGGAATCATGCCGCCGGAGAAGAACATGGAGAAGATGACCATGTTGAGGAAGAAGTTGCGCCCGCGCAGCCTCCGCTTGGAGAGGGCGTAGGCCATGGTGACGGTGAAGAAGAGGTTGATCAGCGTGCCGACCACGGTGATGAACACCGAGTTGCCGAACGCGGTCAGGATGCGGTTGGTGGAGAAGATGTAGGTGTAGGCGTCGAAGGTCACGTCCTGCGGAATGATGAACATGGGCCGGGTGGTCAGCTCATACTCCGAGGCAAAGGACGCGCCGACGATGTAGATGAACGGGAGAATGGTCGTGAAGGCGACCAGGCTGACGATGAGGTAGTTCAGCACGTCGAAGACCCGGCTGCCGACGGAGGCGTTGGCGCCCACGGGGCCCGAGGACTGCTTCATCTGCGAGGGATCCTTCGGCCCCAGATTCACGGAGGCGATTTCCTGCTTGACAGTCATGCTTGCGCCTCCTTTCTCAGTACAGGCCGGGCTCGCCCAGCGCGTGCGCAATCTTGTTGGACGAGACGACGAGGATGACGCTGATGACGCTCTTCATCAGGCCGACCGCGGACGCGTAGCTGTACTGGCCGTTCTTGATGCCCTGCTCGTAGACGAACACGTCCAGCGTCTGGGAGGCGTTGCGGTTCAGGGCGTTGGCCATCAGGATCAGGTGGTCATAGCCGGTGTCCAGCACCGAGCCCATGCGCAGGATCAGCATCAGCACGATGGTGGAGCGGATGGCCGGCAGGGTGATGTGCCACAGGCGGCGCAGGCGGCCCGCACCGTCGACCATCGCGGCCTCATACAGCTGCGTGTCCACGTTGGTCAGCGCGGCGAGGAAGATGATGGTGCCCCAGCCGGTCTCCTTCCAGATGGTCTGTCCGATGATCATCCAGCGGAACACGTTGGGGTCGGAAAGGTATTTGATGGGCTGCCCCAGCAGCTGCTCCGTCAGCCTGTAGATGATGCCGGAGGAGCCGAAGATCACGAAGGTGATGGACACCACGATCACGATGGAGATGAAGTGCGGCACATACAGCAGCGTCTGCAGCAGCTTCTTGTACCGGAGGGACTGCATCTCGTTGAGCAGCAGGGCCAGGATGATGGGGGCCGGGAAATAGAACACGATGCTCATCAGCGAGAGGATCAGCGTGTTGCCCAGGTACCGCGTCCAGGACGGGGAGCGGAAGAAGTACTGGAACCATTTCAGTCCGACCCACTCGCTGCCCAGCACGCCGGAGAAGGGCACATAGTTCTCAAAGGAGATGACCAGGCCCCACATCGGCAGGTATTTGAACACGATGAAGTAGATGAGGCCCGGAAGCAGCAGCAGGAACAGCCATTTGTCCCGCTTGATGTCCGCCCAGAGACGGCGCCAGTATTCCGGGCCGGTGCCGTGCATGGCCTTGCGGATGCGCCTCTCCTCCGCACGCTGTTCCCGTTTGCTGAGCCGCTTGGGCTCCGCTGCCGTACTCATTCGCATCACACCTTTCAAATCACCGCTTGTTGTCGGGTCATTCCCGGATCATCAGCTCCGTCAGCATCAGGAAGGTCAGCCCCTGCCCGTAGGCGGTGGGGGTGACGATGATGTCCTTGTAGTGCTGCAGGCTGTGCCCCATGCCGGTGCCGCCGGACACGCCCTGCACGGCGCCGGTCTCGTCGATCTGGTTCAGTACGGCCCGCGCGGAGAGCATGCCCATCTGCTGATAGGGCTCCTGTGGCAGCCAGCCCAGCCGCACGCCCTTGAGCACGCCGTAGGCGATCGCCGCGGTGGCGCTGGTCTCGCAGTAGGTCTCCTCCACGTCGATCAGCGTGGTGTACAGGCCGTTCACCCGCTGGTACTTCCA
>CAMNHF010000107.1 GCA_946538975.1 uncultured Clostridia bacterium
TTCCCCTTCCCCCAGCCCCCCATCCTCTCCGGAAAAAGCAGCGCGGGGCTGGCTTTTTGAGATACGCGGACAGCCGCCGCCATCCGCGCCAACCCACGCCCTGCGACAGCCTGCCCTCGATTGGGAAGCAAGCCATGCGACCTGCGCCTTCCTCAGCCGTGATCCCGTGTCCAAAAGCGCTCGCAGGGGGTCTGGGGGGGCCCACGCGCAAGGGCCCCCCCAGGACCTTTTGCTACTTTTCGGTCACGAAAAGTAGAATCATGCCGAATCACGCAACCCATTCATCAAGAAAAGCCGTAGGAAACGCGGTGTTTCCCCTCCGGAAAAAGCAGCGCGGGGCCGGCTTTTTTCCGCCAGATGCGCAGCATCAGCCCCCTCCCTTCCCCGCAGAATTCGCAATTGCATTTTCCCCCGTCCCTTGCTATAATGGGATTCGGCGCATTTTGCGCCAATGAAGTGCAGGAGGATTGGGAACGTGGCAAGCGAACAGGTGTTTCAGGAGCTGGCAGGCAAGCCGGACCTGGCGGGAATGCAGGACCGGGTCATCAAATACTGGAAGAAAAAGAATATCTTTGAGCGCTCCCTGATGGACAAGAAGGGGGAAGCGGTCTTTTACGACGGCCCGCCCTTCCCCACCGGCAAGCCCCATCACGGCACCGTGCTGGTCTCCTTCATCAAGGACATGATCGCCCGCTACCTGACCATGCAGGGCAATTCCGTGCCGCGCGTCTGGGGCTGGGACTGCCACGGCCTGCCGATCGAGAATCAGGCGGAGAAGCTGCTGGGCATCGCGGACAAGTCCATCATCGAGCGCTCCGTGGACGGCAGCAGCGCGGCGGAGGCCTCCGACACCGTGGACGAGCAGGGCGCGGCCGTGCCCAACGCCCGCTGGCGTGAGGCGGTGGCGGCCGCCATGCGCGAAGCCGCGGCGAACCCGGCCTTTGCGGGCATGCATCCCGGCATCGCGGCCTTCAACGAGGAGTGCCGCTCCATCGTGTCCAGCAACAACGAGGCCTGGCGCGAGTACGTGGAGCAGATGGCCCGCTGGGTGGACTATGACAACGCCTACAAGACGATGAACCCCTCCTTCATGGAGAGCGTCATGTGGGCCTTCAAGACCTGCTACGACAAGGGCCTCATCTACACCGGCTACCGCGTGACGCCCTACTGCATGCACTGCGAGACCTCCCTGTCCATCTCCGACACCCGCGAGAGCGACTCCACCCGCCCCCGGCAGGACCGCTGGATCATGGTGCGGATGAAGGTGCAGCCGGAGATGCTGCTGGAGGGCAAGCCGGTCTACTTCCTCGCCTGGACCACCACCCCCTGGACGCTGCCGAGCAACCTGTGCCTCTCCGTGGGCGAGAAGCTGAACTACGCCTTCGTCGACGTGGGCGAGGCGGTCTACATCTGCTGCGACGCGGCCCTGCCCCGCTACAAAAACGTCTTCGGCGAGGAGCCCCGGGTGCTCAAAACCGTCACCGGCGCGGAGCTGGTCGGCATGAACTACGAGCCGATCTTCCCCTATTTCGCCTCCCTGCGCGAGCAGGGCGCCTTCCGCGTGGTCACCGCGGACTATGTGACGGCGGATGACGGCGTGGGCATCGTGCACACCGCCCCGGCCTTCGGCGAGGACGACTACTGGACCTGCCGCCGCGTGGGCATCCCCACCGACATCGTGAACCCGGTGGACGCCAAGGGCCGCTTCACGCAGGAGGTCACCGACTTCTTCGAGGACAGCCGGACCCGCAACGTCATCGAGATGAACCCCATCATCATCCGCTTCCTCTACGCGAACGGGAAGGCCGTCGCCGACGGCACGATGGTGCACAACTATCCCCACTGCTGGCGCTGCAAGCAGCCGCTGATCTACAAGGCCATGAACGCCTTCTACTTCAGCGTGGAGAAGATCAAGCCCCGCCTGATCGAGCTGAACGAGGAGATCAACTGGGTGCCCGAGACCGTGAAGCACGGCCGCTTCGGCAACTGGCTGGAGAACGCCCGCGACTGGAACATCTCCCGCAACCGCTACTGGTCCACGCCCATCCCGATGTGGGTCTGCGACCGCTGCGGCGAGCGCACCGTGCTGGGCTCCGTGGCGGAGATCGCGGCAAAGAGCGGCGTCACCCTCACGGACCTCCACCGGCAGTACATGGATCAGGTGACCTTCCCCTGCGCCTGCGGGGGCACCTGCCGCCGCGTGCCGGAGGTGCTGGACTGCTGGTTCGAGTCCGGCTCCGTCTCCTTCGCGCAGAAGCATTATCCCTTTGAGAACAAGGAATGGTTCGAGAGCCACTTCCCCTGCGATTTCATCGTGGAGTACACCGGCCAGATCCGCTGCTGGTTCTACTACATGCACGTGATGGCGGTGGCTCTGTTCGACAAGCCGGCCTTCAAGAACTGCATCGTGCACGGCACCCTGCTGGCCAGGGACGGCAAGAAGCTGAGCAAGTCCTCCAGGAACTACACCGACCCCATGCAGCTGATGCGCACCTTCGGCACGGACACCTTCCGCCTGTACCTCTACCAGAGCAACGCGATGCTGATGGGCGACCTGAAGTTCGACGACGACGGCCTCAAGGACGCCTACCAGCAGCTGATCGCCCCGCTGTGGAACGCGTGCAATTTCTTCATCTCCTATGCGAACGTGGACGGCTATCACCCCGCGGAGCTGCCCGTGCCCCAGCCGGTCAATCAGCTGGACCGCTGGATGCTCGCCCGCCTGCAGGAGACCGAGCAGGCCATCCGCACCGCGATGGACGCCTACCAGGTGGACGGCTACGTCACGCCGCTGGTCTCCCTGATGGACGGCATGACCAACTGGTACATCCGCCGCTCCCGCCGCCGCTTCTGGGAGAGCGGCATGAGCGAGGACAAGCGCCAGGCCTACGACACCCTGTACTTCACGCTGGTGTCCACGCTGAAGCTCTACGCGCCTGTCGCGCCTATCATCGCGGAGGAACTGTACCGCAACCTGACCGGCGAGGAGTCCGTGCACCTGGCCGACTGGCCCGTGATCCCGGCGGAATGGGCCGATCCGCAGCTGCTGCGGCAGGTGGAGCTGGTGCAGTCCGTCATCGCGCTGGCCCGCTCCATCCGCGAGAAGCAGCGCGTAAAGACCCGCCAGCCCCTGCGCCGCATGCAGGCCGCCCTCAGCGACGCCGCCCAGGCCGACACCATCCGCACCTTCAGCGACATCATCCGCGAGGAGCTGAACATCAAGGAGCTGGAGATCCTCGACACGGTGTCCCAGGTGGCGCAGGTGCAGTACAAGCCCTGCTTCCCGGTGATCGGCGAGAAGTACCCCGCCCGCCGCGGCGAGATCATCAAGGCCGTGCGCGCCGGCGGCTTCCGCTTCGAGGGCGATCAGGTGATCCTCCATGTGAACGGCGCCGAGGAGGCCTTCGACGCGGACATCATCCTGGTGGAATACACGGCCCAGCCCGGCATGCACATCGCCTCCGGCAAGGGCAGCGTGGTCGCCCTGGATCTGACCATCGACAAGGCGCTGCAGGCCGAGGGCCTCGCCCGCGACATCGTGCGCAACATCCAGGACACCCGCAAGAAGATCGGCTGCTCCATCACCGACCGCATCACGATCGAGCTGACCGGCCCCGTGCCGCAGGACTGGCTCGACTACATCTGCGGCGAGACGCTGGCGGACATCGGCACCGTCCCGGAGGCCGCTGGCGAGTTCGCGCTGGAGGACGAGGGCATCACCGGCAGGGTCGCCCGGCAGGCAGCCCCCATCGACTGACAGGATAAGGAAAGAACAGCATGGATATGATCACCACCATCGCCTCCCTGACCGCGGAGGCACTGCGGCAGACCTGGCCCGACGCGGCGGGGCTGCCGGACGCGGACGCCCTGCGGGGCCTCATCAGCGTGCCGCCGGATCCCGCCATGGGCGATTACGCCCTCCCCTGCTTCCGCTTCGCCAAGGCGCTGCGCATGGGCCCGCCCATGATCGCCAAGGCCCTGGCCGAGGGCTGGCAGCACGGCAGCGTCGCCCGGGCCGAGGCGCTGAACGGCTACCTGAACTTCTTCCTGAACCGGACAGACTTCGCCCGCAGCACCGTGCAGGCCGTGCTGGCGGCGGACGGGAACTTCGGCGCGGGGACGGAGGGCGCGGGCAAGACGATCTGCCTGGACTACTCCTCCATCAACATCGCCAAGCGCTTCCACATCGGCCACCTGTCCACGACGATGATCGGCAACAGCCTCAAGCGCATCTACGACTACCTGGGCTACAAAACCGTGGGCATCAATCACCTGGGCGACTGGGGCACCCAGTTCGGCAAGATGATCTGCGCCTACAAGAAGTGGGGCAACCGGGAGCAGGTGGAGGCCGGCGGCGTGGACGCCCTGACCGAGCTGTACGTCCGCTTCCACGAGGAGGCCAAGAAGGATCCCGCCCTGGAGGACGAGGGCCGCGCCTGGTTCAAGCGGATTGAGGACGGCGACCCCGAGGCGCTGGAGATCTTCCACTGGTTCAAGGATCTGACGCTGAAGGACGCGGCCCGCGTGTACGAGCTGCTGGGCGTGGAGTTCGACAGCTACGCCGGCGAGAGCTTCTATGTGGACAAGACCGGCGCCGTGGTGGACGCCCTGCGCGAGAAGGGCCTGCTGACCCAGAGCGAGGGCGCCTGGGTGGTCGACCTCTCCGAGGACGGCATGAACCCCTGCCTGATCCTCAAGAAGGACGGCACGACGATCTACGCCACCCGCGACCTGGCCGCGGCCATCTACCGCCACGACACCTACCACTTCGACAAGTGCCTCTACGTCGTGGCCTATCAGCAGGACACCCACTTCCGGCAGGTGTTCCGTGTGCTGGAGAAGATGGGCTATGACTGGGTGAAGGACTGCGTGCACGTGTCCTTCGGCATGGTCAGCTTTGACGGCCAGGCGCTCTCCACCCGCAATGGCAACGTGGTGCACCTGGACGACCTGCTGCGGGAGGCCATCGACAAGGCCCGCGCCATCATCGAGGAGAAGTCCCCCAACCTGCCCGGCAAGGACGAGGTCGCGCGGCAGGTCGGCATCGGCGCGGTGGTCTACGCCGATCTGGCCAACAACCGCATCAAGGACATCAATTTCAGCTGGGAGCGCGCCCTGAACTTCGACGGGGAGACCGGCCCCTATGTGCAGTACACCCACGCGCGCTGCTGCTCCGTGCTGCGCAAGGCGGCGGAGCTCTCCCTGCCAGAGCCGGACTGGAACGGCCTCGCCGACGACGAGAGCCAGGCGCTGCTGCGGCTGATCGAGCGCTTCCCGGACGTCATCCGGGAGGCCGCCGCCAAGTACGAGCCCAGCATGATCACCCGCGCGGTGACCGACATCGCCCAGGCCTACAATCACTTCTACTATGAACACCGGGTGCTGGACGACGACCCCGCCGTCGCCGCCGCCCGCGTCGCCCTGACGCAGGCCGCCCGCGATGTGATCCGCCGCGGTCTGTGGCTGATCGGCATCGAGGCCCCGGAGCGGATGTAAGTCCCCGGGCGGCAGTCTCTTCGCCAGGCTGCCGCCCTTCATTGTTTTTCACGCAGAATCAATTGCCGTCCGCAGGGAGGAAAGCGTCATGCATTGCAAGGTGCCGGTGCTCATCGCGCTCGCCGTCATTTACGCCTGGGACATGTTCCTGCATATGCTCAGCCGCCGCAGCGTGCGCAATCCGCTGCCGGAGAACGTGCGGGACGTCTACGACGCGGAGACCTACACGAAGTGGAAGGAGTACAAGGCCGAGAAGAGCCACCTGCACATGGTGAGCGCGACGGTCTCGTTCATCCTGTCCTTCCTGCTGCTCCTCACGGACGCCTACGCGGCCTTCGCGCGGCTGTTCCCCGAGCACCCCTTTCCGCAGCTGATTGCGGTGCTGCTGCTCTCCGCCCTGGCGGAGCTGGCCTCGCTGCCCTTCAACTGGTACGACACCATGCACATCGAGGAGAAATACGGCTTCAACCGCTCCGGCGCGGCGACCTTCTGGGCCGACCAGGCGAAGGGCTTCTTCATCGAGCTGGGCGTCCTGATCGCCGTCGCCGGCCTGCTCATGTGGGTGCATCAGGGGCTGGGTGACTGGATGATCGTGGTCTTCGCCGCCGCCATGACGCTGATTTTGCTGGGCGTCTCCTTCCTGTATCCGGTGCTGAGCCGCGTGTTCAACAAATTCACCCCCCTGGAGGAGGGCGAGCTGCGGGACCGCCTGACAAAACTGCTGGAGAAGCACGGCTACCGGGTGCGCGCGGTGCAGGTGATGGACGCCTCCCGCCGCTCCACCCGCACCAACGCCTATTTCGCCGGCTTCGGCAGGATGAAGACCATCGTGCTCTACGACACGCTGCTGGCCGCCATGACCCCGGACGAGATCTGCGCGGTGTTCGCCCACGAGATGGGCCACGGCCTGCACCGGGACACCCTCAAGCGCCAGCTGCTGAGCTTCGCGCAGATGCTGCTGATCGGCGTGCTGGCCTGGCTGACCCTGCGCACGCCGGCCGTCTTCGCGGATTTCGGCTTCAGCGGCGTCAACTACGGCTTTGCCCTCATCCTGATCATGTCGGTGGAATACGCGCTGCTCTCCCCGCTGCTGGGGCTGATCGCCAACGCCGTCTCCCGCCGCGCCGAGTACCGCGCCGATGCCCAGGCCGCCGCGGAGGGCTATGCGGGCCCGCTGGTCTCCGGCCTCAAGAAGCTCGCCCGCGGGAACTTCGCCGACCTCTCCCCCGATCCGCTGCTGGTCAGGCTGGAGTATTCCCACCCCACCCTGAGCCAGCGCATCGAGGCCCTGACAAAGGCATCGCCCGCCTGACTGCCCCTCCAAAGCCCACCCAAGCCGCCCCGATCCTACAGGGCGGTTTTTTCTTGTTGTGGGGCCGCCTTGACAAAGCATGCCAAATGCTGTATACAATGAACGTTATCCTTTTATTCCTCATGTACCCCACCGACTTCATCAGGAGGACAAGCCATGACCGACGCCACCGCACCGGAGCGCATCACGCGCTTCGAGGACACCCCGGAGTTCAGGGCCTACGCCGAGCGGCGCAGGGAACTGCTCTCCGGCGACAACCCCTACTTCATCATCCACGACTCCCCGCTGACCGACACCAGCCTGATGGAGGGCCGGCGCGTGCTGAACTTCGGCAGCTACAACTACGCCGCCATGTCCGGCCGCCCGGAGGTCTCCGAGGCCGCGATCGAGGCGATCCGCAAATACGGCACCTCCGCCTCCGGCAGCCGCCTGCTGGCCGGCGAGAAGAGCATCGACCAGGAGCTGGAGCGGGAGATCGCCGACTGGAAGCACGCCGAGGACGCCCTCGTGCTGGTCGGCGGCCACTCCACCAACGTCACCTTCGTCGGCAACTTCGTCGGCCCCGGCGACCTGGTGCTCTACGATCAGTACATCCACAACTCCGTGGCCGAGGGCTGCCGCCTGTCCCACGCGACGGCGCGCCCCTTCCCCCACAACGACCCCGCCGCCCTGGACCGCATCCTCTCCACCCGCCGCGACCGCTTCGCCAAGGTGCTCATCTGCATCGAGGGCGTCTACTCCATGGACGGCGACATCGCCCCCGTGCCCGACTTTGTGCGGGTGAAGGAGAAGTACGGCTGCTTCCTGATGGTGGACGAGGCGCACTCCACCTGCGTCATCGGCGAGACCGGCGGCGGCGTGGACGAGTACTTCGGCCTCGCCCCGGACGCCATCGACATCAAGATGGGCACCCTCTCCAAGGGCACCGGCGCCTGCGGCGGCTATCTGGCCGGCTCCCACAATCTGATCGAGTACCTGCGCTACTCCCTGCCGGGCTTTGTGTTCTCCGTGGGCATCGCGCCGCCGCTGGCCGCCGCCGCCCTCACGAGCATCCGCCTCGTCCGCCGCGATCCCGGCATCATGGGCAGCCTGCGCCGCAACGTCGCCGTCTTCATGGAGGAGGCCGCGAAGCACCGCTTCGACATGGGCCTGGCCGGGAAGACCGCGATCCTGCCCGTGCTGGTTGGGGATGAGAACCACGCGATGGCCCTCTCCACCGCCATGCGGGAGGAGGGCGTGTTCGTGCCCCCGGCGATCTATCCGGCGGTCCCCCACGGTGAGGCCCGGCTGCGCTTCTGCCTGACCGCCGCCCATCAGCCGGAGCAGATCGTCGAGGCCCTGGACAAGCTGGCGGCCTGCGCGCAGCGGCTGGGCATCACGCTGCCGGCTCCCCATGCCTGACCCATCGCCGAGGCGGGCGGTGCTCGGCTATCTCCGCGACGCGCTGCTGCTGCCCGTGTTCGGCCTCGCACTGACTGTGCTCAGCGCGGTGCTGATGCGCTTCGTGCAGCCGGAGAATCCGGCCCGCCGCCTGCTGTGGCTCGCGCCGGCGCTGCTGCTGATCCTGGGCCTGGCCCCCTATGGGCGTCTCGGCCTGCGCGCCCTCAGCGATCTGTGCCTGGGCGGCACGGACACGCAGGCCGTGGAGATTCTCCGCCTCACCCGCGACCGCCGCGCCGTGCCGCCCTTCCCCGGCGTGCGGCGTGACCGCGGCTGGCTGCTCCACACCGCCCAGGGCGCCTACCTGCTCCGCCCCGGCCGGCACAGCCGCAGACCGCTCCCGGCCGGCCGGACGGTGCTCTCCTGTGCGCGGCGCAGCCGGATCGTGATCGGCTGGCGGCCGGCGCGGCCCTGACCGCTTCCCCCTTCATCAGCCCCCGCGGCAGAGAAAGGATGTGCGCCTTGTTCACCCCCCAGACCTCGAAGCACTTCACCGAATACGTCGATCCCCAGTCGCGCATGGTCTCCTATGTGCTGACCACGCCCGCGGCCCCGGTGCAGCAGAACTTCTACTTCGTCAACGCCTGCTGCGAGCCCACGCGGCGCTACCTGTGGTTCTACTGCGCCTACCCGCCGGCCCCCGGCCACTGCGTGGGCGTGCTGGACTTTGAGACGGACGAGATCCACGTCTTCCCGGAGACCGGCACGGAGAGCATCGCCAGCTGCCTGGTGGACGACCGCACCGGCAACCTGTACTGGGGCAGCTCCCTGGGCCTGTTCATGCGCACCCCGAACCCCGCGGACGCCCCCGTGCGCATCGCGAAGCTGCCGGAGGCCGCCGCCGCCCGCCTGGGCCGCAGCATGGGCACCCATCTGACCTTCTCCCCCGACCGCCGGGAGCTGGCCGTGGACATCCAGACGCCCAACGGCACCTACGGCTCCTTCATCGGCACGGTGCGCCTCGACGACGGCGTCTTCACCCAGTGGTACCGCACGGAGGACGGCGTGCCATACAATCACGCGCAGTTCTGCCCCACGGACGCGGACACGATCATGGTCGCCCACGAGGGCTCCGTGAACATCGCCGCCGGCCGGCGCATGTCCCCGGCCCTGACCCCGGAGGGCATCTATCCGCGCATCCAGCTGATCCACCGCGACGGCAGCCGGGAGATGCGCCGCCCGCTGAACAACTATGCCACCCACGAGTGGTGGGCCGCCGACGGCAAGTCCATCTACTACTGCAGCAAGAACCACATCGCCCAGGACCGCCTCGGCGATCACGAGGCGGAGAGCGTCTGCTATATCCCGATCGAGGGCGGCAACGGCACCTGGCACGCCCACTGCACCCGGGACGAGCGCTTTTTCACCGTGGACGGCTCCTGGCCCTCCATGGGGCTGAGCTGGTGGCGCGGCTGCGAATCCACCGTGCGCTTCTACAACCGCGATACCGGCCGCCTCTGCACGATCCTCACCCGCAATCCCGTCGCCAACGGCTGGACCCCGCAGGATCCCTGCCCCTACCACATCGACCCGCACCCCCGCTTCATCTGGGACGACCAGTGGATTTCCTTCACCTCCACGGTCAGCGGCCGCGTCAGCATCACCCTCTCCCCCACCGATCAGCTCAAAGACGCTACCCGTGCTTGAATACAGCGATTCCTGGGGGAAGGGGAACTGCTTTTTCTGAGAAAAAGCGGTTCCCCTTCCCCCAGACCCCCATCCTCTCCGGAA
>CAMNHF010000108.1 GCA_946538975.1 uncultured Clostridia bacterium
ACGTGATCCGCACCAACGCCAGCATCTCCGGGGCGGAGTGCGGCTGCCAGGCGGAGATCGGCAGCGCCTGCTCCATGACCGCCGGGGCCCTCGCCGCCCTGCACGGGCTGAACATCGACCAGATCGAGTACGCGGCGGAGATCGCCATGGAGCACAATCTGGGCCTGACCTGCGACCCGGTGGGCGGCCTGGTGCAGATTCCCTGCATCGAGCGCAACGCGGTGGCCGCCATGCGCGCCTGGACCTCGGTCAATCTGTCCCGCTTCCTGTACACGACGCGGAAGATCTCCTTCGACGACGTGGTGGCGACGATGTACCGCACCGGGCTGGACATGGACGAAAAGTACCGGGAGACCTCCCACGGCGGCCTGGCGCAGCTCTACCACAGCGCCGCCCAATGAAAAGCGCCCCGGCATCGCGCCGGGGCTGGAAGTTCAGCGGAGGGGGATGTAGCCGGCCTGGGCCACGCACTGCTGGCCCTGGTCGGAGGTCAGCCACTGGGCAAAGCGGGCGGCGTTCTCGTTGCCCTTCGCGTAGACCGCGTAATAGTAGACCGTGTAGGGATAGGCGCCGCTGCGCAGGTTCTCCGGGGTGGGGGAGACGCCGTCCACGGACAGCACGCGCAGCTCCCCGCTGCGGTAGAGCGCGTCCACATAGTACAGATAGGAATAGCCCAAGGCGCCGCGGCCGTTGTCATAGCTGCCCACCTGGCGGATGAGGTCGGCCATGCCGTCGGAGATGTAGATCTCTTCCGCCGCGGTCAGGTTCAGCCCCTGCATGACCATCTCCTCCATGGCGGTCTGGCTGCCGCTGCCGTGCGGGCGCTGATAGGCCCGGATGGGCAGCTCCTCGCCGCCGACCTCCGACCAGGTGATGAGGCCGCCGGTGTAGATCTGGCGAATCTGCTCGCTGCTCAGGCCCTCCACGGGGTTGGCGCTGTTGACCAGGAAGACAAAGGCGTCGTAGCACACGGGCACCATCACCAGCTCCAGACCCGCGTCTTTGGCAGCCTGCCGCTCGTCCGCGTTGGGGCCGGTGCCCAGGACGATGTCGATGGGGTGGGTGTCGTCCATCATCACGCCGCGGGACACGATGGTCACCATCGGATTGGCCGCGCCGGCGGTCAGGCGGTCATAGGCGTTGGGCGTGGTGGAGAAGCTGACGAAACCGTTCAGATCCTCCTCCGGCAGATCGAGCCACTGCCGCGCCAGCTCCATAGCCAGCGGCACGCACACGGTGGAGCCGTCCATCGAGGGATAGCTGCCCCAGTCGCCGATGAACAGCCCCTCGCTGCCCTCCAGCGGGGTCGCCTCGCCCAGCTGGAAGTCGGCAGGCTCCGTCACAAAGCGCTGCCAGTCTTCCCCGCGGGCGATGGACTGGTTGATCTGCCCCCAGGAGCCCTCCGCGCCGGCGGCGCTCAGCAGCAGGGCCAGGGCCAGGAATACGGCAAAAAACTGTTTCATGATTCATTCCTCCTGTTGTGCGGCCGGCTTTTTTCTTTTGCCTTCGGCCGCGCGTTTGCTCATGTTTCCTCCTGCGGCACCGGGTGGAAGCAGCTCTCCGGGATCCAGCCCTCCATGCGGCTGGTCCATACCCGCAGCCAGCCGCCGCGGGCCTCCCGCACCTCGGCCTGCTCGCCGGTGTACAGATGGCCGGTCACATTTCCCTCCGGCGCGTCGCGGAAGAAGACGGGCGACAGGTTGTCCTCCGCCTCCAGCAGGCCGAGGGTGCGGCTGTCGCCGGTATGGGGGCGGAACAGCTCCACCTCGCGCTGCTCCAGGGTCAGCCATTCGATCAGGTCCTTTTCCGCCTCCGTGGCGATGCCCGGGACCGGGGAGAAACTGCACGTGACACAGCCGCTCTCTGAGAACCTCGCTTCATTGAACTGCCACGCCTCCGGCCTGAGCGGCGCGGCCCAGTCATGCGTTTTGACGCCCTCCCGGATCCGGGCGCCGCTCACGCCGAACAGCACGTCGCCGGTCACGGGCAGCAGGGATTCCAGCGGCACCCAGAACGCAGTGTTCGCATAGGGGTCGCCCTCCTCGAAGAAACGGTATTCGCTGACCTTCAGGCGGCCGTTCTCCATGCTCACGAAGGTCTCCACAGTGCCGCAGGGCAGCTCGCCGCGGGGCACCTTCGTCAGCGGATGCAGATAGATGGGGGCGCTGCCGGTGCCGTCGGGCGTGTCGATGCGCGCGGTGATATACAGCCGCGTGTTGTCGTCGGTTTCATCCGGCCAGTCCCAGGAGGACTCCCCGCCGGAGGGCGCTGTGCTCGGCGCGTTGTCGCCGTTGAAGTGGGTGAAGTCGTTCGCCTCGGACCAGGTGCCCAGCTCGGCATGGAGTCCCGGCGGCAGGGAGAGCCGCTCCAGGCTGACGCAGGAGTCAAAGGCGGTCTTCGCCAGCTCCGTCACGGTCAGCGGCACCGTCATGCTCTGCAGCCACGGGCAGCCGGTGAAGGCGTAATCGCCGATCTTTTTCAGGCCGATGGGCAGGGAGATGGTCCTGAGCATCGCGCCGCTGTCCCGGGAGAAGGCGTAATCCGCGATCTCCTCTGTGCCGGCGGGCACGTCGTAGTGCTCGCATTGCCGCAGGCCGGGCCAGGCGATCAGCACCTTCCCGTCGGCGGAGAACAGCACGCCGTCCACGGCGCGGTAGCGGGGATTGCCCTCCTCCACAACGAATTCGCCGATGGCCGCGTGGCCGCTGAACTTGACAAGGCTGTCCAGATCGCCCGTGCAGCCGGCGGGGATGATGAGGCGGCCGATTGTGGTGCCGTACAGGGCGTCGTAGTCCGCGTCCTCGAAGCCGGCGGGCACGCGCAGCTCGTCCATGCTCATCAGGGAGAGGCTGTCGGCCAGCACGAACCGGAGGCTGTCCGGCAGCTCCAGGCGGGCGCAGTATGCCGGGCCGGCGTTGGCGACCACGCGGGTGATGTCCGCGAGGATGTCGCCGGGGCGGAGGATCTGCGCCCTTGTGATGAAGGAATCATCGGCGCGGCCCATGTGGTTGACGCACATCTCATCGCCCAGGCCGGTCACGCCCTCGGCGACGACGATGGTGCCGCCCTCCATGCGCACCACGGGGAGCTCCTCCACCGCGTCCATCGGCAGGAAGAGCCAGGCGGTGCGGCCGTCCACCTCCGTCTCCGCCCACACCCACAGCGTGTCGTCCGGGGCAAAAATGAGGCCCATGCCGATCACGGTGCTGCCGGCCTTCACCTCGCGCACGGCGCCCTGCAGGCCGTAAGGATCGTCCGTCATGGCGGCGTCCCGGGTCACGCGCAGCAGCATGCGGCTCACCCACAGGCTGCGCCGGCTGCCGCCGCTGAACGCCTCCGGCAGACGGCACCAGCCGACGCGCCGGGCCCCGCCGGGCAGGGCGTAGTCAATCAGGCTCCATTCGCTGCCCTCAAGGGCCGCCAGCACATCGAAGGAGTCCTGCGTGCGGAGGACCGCCTCGCCGCCTTCCGCCCGCCAGGCCCCGTCGAAGGGCGCGGCATAAACGGGCCAGGCCGTGTCCTCTTCCGGCTTTTCCCATTTGGTGAGGGCCTCCCCCCTGCCGTACTCCTCCCAGGGCAGATAGCCAAGCAGATCCGACAGCTCCGGCCCGGTACGGCCCGCCTCCGAGCGCGCCGCCGGCGGAAGCAGCATCAGAAGCATCAGCAGAAGTAGCGGCAGCAAAAGCCATTTCTTCACGGTATCCACCTCCTTGTTGTCTTTCTTGATGATAGCATATCACCCCTGCCATGGCAAGGGGTTCGCGCGCCGCATGGGCGGGGGATTCCGCGGTTGTTACAGTTTCGTTGCAATCTGTCATCTTTTGGGTTACTGCTCAGCCAGCCGGTCCTTAAGTATCTGCGAGGATCGGGAGCGCATACACAATGCCGGAAAACCTCCTGCCCCAAGGAAAGGGCTTTGGGGAAAGATGGGGGCATGGGGGAAGGAAAGCCCTTTTCGGCCTCGAAAAAGGGTTTCCTTCCCCCATACACTGAGCAGCAAATCTTTTGGATTCAGATGCCGCCGGCAAAACGCGTCCGGCACTTGTCAAGCGGGGGAAAATCGTGTAAAATGAGGGCAACGAGCAAGAAGGAGGCGCTGCTGATGACCAACGCGCGCAGAAAGACAAAGATTGTTTGCACCATCGGTCCCGCGCTGTTCGAGAAGGGGCTGGTGAAGGACCTGATGCTGGCGGGCATGGACGTGGCGCGGTTCAACTTCAGCCACGGCACCCATGAGAGCCATCTGAAGCACTTCACCGAGCTGTGCCGTATCCGCGACGAGCTGGGCCTGCCCGTGGCCACCATGCTGGACACCAAGGGCCCCGAGATCCGCACCGGCGACTTCGAGGGCGGCAAGGTGATCCTGGAGTCCGGCCAGCACTTCACCCTGACCACGAAGCCCTGCATGGGCACGCAGGAGCGCTGCTTTGTCACCTATCAGGACATGCCCAAGGACGTGAAGGTCGGCGGCATGGTGCTGATTGACGACGGCCTGGTCGCCATGAGCGTGGAGCAGGTGAAGGACACGGAGATCATCTGCCGTGTGCTGAACGGCGGCCCGGTGAGCAACCACAAGGGCATCAACATCCCTGGCGCCCACATCTCCATGCCCTTCGTCAGCGAGAAGGACCGGGCGGACATTCTCTTCGGCATCGAACAGGGCTTTGATTTCATCGCCGCCTCCTTCACCCGCTCCGCCGAGGACGTGCGGGCGATCCGCCGCATCCTCCGGGACAACGGCGGCAGCGGCATCCGCATCATCGCGAAGATCGAGAACGTGGAGGGCGTCCAGAACCTGGACGAGATCATCCGCGCGGCGGACGGCATCATGGTGGCCCGCGGCGACATGGGCGTGGAGATCCCGCTGGAGGAGGTTCCCGCCCTGCAGAAGCACATCATCCGCCAGTGCTACCTGGCGGGCAAGCCGGTCATCACGGCCACGCAGATGCTGGATTCGATGATGAAGAACCCGCGCCCGACCCGCGCCGAGGCCACCGACGTGGCCAACGCGATCTACGACGGCACCTCCGCCATCATGCTCTCCGGCGAGACGGCGGCGGGCCTGTATCCGATCGAGTCGGTGCAGACCATGGCGCGCATCGCCACCAAGACGGAGTCCGCCATCGACTACATCAACCGCTTCGCCAACGCGGGCCATGACACCCGCGGGGACATCACCGCCGCGATCAGCCACGCCACGGTCACCAGCGCCCACGACCTGAAGGCCTCGGCCATCATCACCGTGACGAAGACCGGAGGCACGGCCCGCATGATCAGCCGCTACCGCCCGGACTGCCCGATCGTCTCCTGCACGACCAGCACGATGGTCTGGCGGCAGCTGAACCTGTCCTGGGACGTGATCCCGCTGCTGATCGACGAGGCGCAGAGCACGGACGAGCTGTTCGACAACGCGGTGGCCGCGGCCCTGCAGGCGGACATCATCAAGGACGGCGAGCTGGTGGTGCTGACGGCGGGCGTGCCGCTGGGCATCTCCGGCACGACGAACATGATGAAGGTGCACGTGGTCGGCCACCTGCTGCTGCGGGGCACCGGCGCGGTGCACGGCATTGCGACGGCTCCGCTGTGTGTGGCGGGCGACCGCGGCAACAGCGACACGGAGATCCCCTTCCACACCGGGCGCATTCTGGTCGCCAGCCGCATGACGAACGACCTGCTGCCCCTGGCCCGCAAGGCCCGCGGCATCATCCTGGAGGAGGACGACCCGGACGGCAAGGGCGTCGTGGCCGGCATCAGCCTGGACATCCCGGTGATCATCGGCGCGAAGCAGGCCACGCAGATTCTCAAGAGCGGCGCGGTCATCACCATGAACGGCGAGGACGGCACGGTCAACTGCAACTGAGGAGCGGAGAATATGGTAACGATTTATCTGGACGGAACTTCCTATCATACCGCGGCAGAGGTGCACAGCACGCTGAAGATGCTGCTGAACCTGCCGGACTATTACGGCGGCAACGCGGACGCCCTGCACGACTGCCTCTCCGAGCGGGAGGGCATTCATCTGTACGTGGCGCGCCTGGGCGAGGGCGAGGTGGCGGACTGCCTGCGCAAGGTCATCCGCGCGGTGGAGGCTGCGGACGGCCGCGTGACCGTGCCGCAGGCCTGACGGGAGGACAACATGCGCTGCAGCTGCAAGGAATGCGGCACGTATATGGTGCAGGCGGACAGCGAGGTGCTGGGCTGCGTCTGCCCGGACTGCGGATACCGCTGCCGGGACTGCCTGGGCACGGACACCGTGGTGAGCCGGGAGGCGCTGCGCTCCCTGGCCGCCGATCCGCGCTTCCAGCCGGAGAACATCGCGGCGAACTTTCTGCCTGCCGATGAGGTTGATCCACAAGAGGATACGGACGGGAGGGACTGGCCATGAACCCAGTGCTTTCAGCGCGGCTGAAGGAGACCATCGAGCGGGCCGTGGACGCGGGCGAGACCGCCGGCGCCAACGTGCTGGTGCTGCGCCGGGGCGAGGAGTTGGCCTATGCCGAGGCGGGGCTGTGCGACCTGACCGACCGCCGCCTGGTGCGCCGCGACACGATCTTCCGCCTGTACAGCCAGACCAAGCCGATCACCGCCGCGGCCGTGATGCTGCTGGTGGAGCGCGGCGTGCTGGACCTGGCCCAGTTCGTCAGCGACTTCCTGCCGGGCTTTCGCAATCCGCAGGTTCGCGCGGGGGATGCCGTCGTCGCCGGGGAGCGTCCGCCCCTGCTGGGGGAGCTGCTCAGCATGACGGCCGGCCTGAGCTATCCGGGCGAGGACGCGGCGACGGCGGAGCTCTTCCGGGAGAACGAGGCGCTGATCCGCGAGGGCGGCGGCATGGACACGGTGACCTTCTGCAACCGCATGGGCGAGGTGCCGCTGGCCTTCGCGCCGGGGACGCAGTTCCGCTACAGCACCTGCGCCGACGTGCTGGGTGCGGTCATTGAGGTGGCGGACGGGCGCCCCTTCGCGCGCTTCCTCCGCGAGGAATTCTTCGAGCCGCTGGGCATGAAGGATACAGCCTTCTGGGTGCCGGAGGAGAAGCGGAGCCGCTTTGCCGCCTGCGCCCAGCGCGTGGACGGCGGCGTGAAGCCCTGGAGCGGCATCCATCTGGCGGTGGGCGACTACAGCCGGGAGCCGGCCTTCTCATCGGGCGGGGCCGGGCTGGTCTCGACGCTGGACGATTACGCCGCCTTCGCCACGATGCTGATGCGCGGCGGCGAGTACAAGGGCCGGCGGATCCTCTCCCGCCGCACGGTGGAGAACCTGATCCAGCCGCAATTGTCCCGCGCGATCCGCGAGAGCCTGTGGTGGGGCCACGACGGCTACAGCTACGGCCACCTGATGCGCGTCTGCGTGGAGCCGGGCCGGGCCTGGGGCCTCGCGCGGGCGGGCGAATACGGTTGGGACGGCTGGCTGGGAACCTACTTCGCCAACTTCCCCGATCTGGAGCTGACCTTCCTCCTCGGCCAGAACCTGAAGGACGCCGGAACGACCTCGCTGACCCGCAAGTGCCGCAACCTGGCCATCGCCGCGGTGCAGTAAGGCCGCAGACAGCAAAACAGACCGCTTCAGCCGGGATTTCCGGCCGGGGCGGTCTTTTCGGCTGCGTCTGCGGCTCAGGGCTTGCGCAGGCAGGCCACGAAGAAGCCCTCGTACAGGGCGGTCGGGCGGATGCATAGCGTGCCGGGCACGGAGACGGGCAGCGACGGCAGCTGCTCCGCCAGGGCGGCGGGCACGGGCTCCACCCGGGCGCCGAGGCTGACGGCGGTCTGCACGATGGCGTCGTTCTCCTCGGGGAGGATGGAGCAGGTGGCGTAGACCAGCCGGCCGCCGCGGCGGGTGACCGTCAGGGCTTTCTTCATCAGGGCGGCCTGTGTCTGCGTGATCTTCCGCACCCAGGCGGACTCCATGCGGCGGGGCGGCTCGGTCAGGAGGATGGTCCCGCTGCCGGTGCAGGGGGCGTCCAGCAGCACGCTGTCAAAGCGGAAGGCGTCATCCAGGCGGCGGGCATCCTGTGTCAGCACCTGGCAGTGGCGCACGCCCTGCCGCTTCAGGTTGAAGCGGAGCCGCTCGGCGCGCGCGGCGTCCCGCTCGCAGGCGGTGAGGAACACGCTGTCCCCGGAAAGGGAGGCCATCTGCGTGGTCTTGCCGCCGGGGGCCGCGGCCATGTCTAGCACGGAGAAGTTCGCCTCCAGCTCCATCAGCAGGGGCGGCACCATGGCGGAGAGGCTCTGCAGGTAGATCTTTCCCTCCGTGTAGACCGGCAGGGCCTCGACCGCGGCCTCCTCCGCGTCCGGCAGCACCAGGGCGTCGGCATACCACGGAACCGGCGAAAAGGCGAGACCGGCGGCCTCCAGCGCGGCCTGCACCTCCTCCATGCCGCTCCTCAGCCGGTTGACCCGCAGGGTGACCGGACGGCGCGCGGCGCAGCCGGCTTCGATCTCTCCGGCCAGCGCATCGCCGTAGCAGGCGCGGAGCCGCTTTGTCAGTTCGGACGGAAATGCGGACATTGGCGCAGCCTCCTTGCGCGCACAGCCATTCCATGCTACAATGGCAGCGGGAGGGATGAATGTGCATCTGCTCTTGGTAAATGACGACGGAATCAACAGCCCGCTGCTGCACCGCCTCAGCGAAGCGGCGGCGGCCCGCGGCCACCGGGTGACCGTTGCGGCGCCGAAAACGCAGCAGAGCGCGCGCTCCCATGCGTTCACGGTGTTCGAGCCGCTGGTCGTGGAGGAAGCGCAGGTGCCGGGCGCCCAGGCGGCCTGGGCCGTGCACGGCACGCCGGTGGACTGCACGCGCATCGGCCTGATGGAGCTGGCCGGGGGGCCGGTGGATCTGGTGATCAGCGGGATCAACAACGGCTACAATGCCGGCCTGGCCACCTATGTCAGCGGCACGGTCGGCGCGGCCCGTGAGGCGGCCTTCATGCAGGGCTGCGCGCTGGCGGTCTCCATGCACACGGAGACGCCGGAGGAGACTGTGCGCTATTTCGCGGATTACGCGGTCCGGCTGGCGGAGCGGCTGGTCAACACGGCGGTGCCCTGGCAGAGCGTCTGCAATGTGAATGTGCCGCCCGTGCCGGTTTCGCAGCTGAAGAAGGCGGTGATCTGCCCGATCAGCCGGGGCATGTACAAGGACGGCTACGAAGGCCGTGTGAGCCCCCGGGGCACCCGGTATTACTGGCTCACGCCCGAGCAGCCGGACGAGAGCCCCGCGCCGGGCACGGATCTGTACTGCCTGCGCGAGGGACACATCACCGTCAGCTTTCTTGTGCCGGACGGCGGCGCGGCCGGGCAGGACGGGGCTTTTCTGCCGCCGCGGGAGGTGGAATGATGGACAAATGGGATGTGCGCTTTATGGAGATGGCCCATGTGATCTCCGGCTGGAGCAGCTGCTTCCGCCGTGGGCGGGCCATCGGCTGCGTCATCGTGAAGGACAAGCGGATCATGACCACCGGCTATAACGGCGCGCCGGCCGGCATCCGCACCTGCCGCGAGAAGGGCGAATGCCTGCGGGACAAGCTGGGCATTCCCTCCGGCACCCACGCGGAGACCTGCTACGCGATCCACGCGGAGCAGAACGCCATCGTGCAGGCGGCGAAGCTGGGCGTGTCCATCGACGGGGCGACGCTCTACTGCACGCACCAGCCCTGCTCGATCTGCACGAAGATGATCATCAACGCGGGCATCCGCCGGGTGATCTATCAGGAGGGCTACCCGGACGCGTTCTCGCTGGAGCTCTTTGGCGAAGCCGGCGTGCGCCTGGAGCAGTACGACGCCGAGACCCGGGAGACCCGCCCGGTAGGGGCAAACGGCCAGGAATGATTACTCCTTCGGGTTCGGCTCGTCGCCGACGCACCAGCCGCGCAGCTTGTTGATTGTGCGGGGGAGGGCGTCGTGGCTGTTCTTCCACGGCTCGGACATGTAGCGG